>CAKRCJ010000076.1 GCA_934307185.1 uncultured Roseburia sp. | reverse complement strand
GTTTTTACTGGCTCACCCGTGAACGGGTCAATATACTCTTTCAGAGTCATTTGATCATATTCCAAATCTTCTTTTAATTGATTTTGAATATACTCTTTTCTGCTTCAACAATTTTTACACCTTTTCTTTTGCATAACATACTTAATATATTTGCTATGTCACGCTTTAACTGTCCATATATTATTTTTCTACGATACTTTGGTGCAAATACAATGTGATACTTCCAATTCTATTTTGTGTGTGCTAAACTATTCATATCCATATGGATACCTCCTCTGCTTGTAATGTGGTTGGCGAACCAACATTATTATAGCACTGGAGGTTTTTTCTGTAAGCTAAAGCATTTCCAACCACTCGCATAGCAAGTGGTTTATTTGTTTCCAGCATTCCATTTTTCGGAACACGAAAAACTCCATCCTGGAAACAGAACCGTGCCCTAACAATTAAAAAGCAGAAATCATAATTTTATAAAAGATTATGACTTCTGCTCTTTGCTAAAGTTAATGACATTGTATATTTACTGGCTTAGAGATTCAGAGAGATAATAAAATAATAATGGGGGAGTTCATCTAACGCCAAAGGCTTGTAGGAATAGCGATAGGTATAAAGAAAAAGTTGAAGATAATAAATGGATGAGAGGATAACTTTATGGCAGCAGAACGTAAAGAAAAGGTAATTAGAGTATTACAGATACTTCAAACAACAGATAAAAATACACCAGTCAATGCAACACAGATTGTGGATAAACTTGAAAATGAATATGTAATAGGTAAGACGGATCGTCGTTCAATATATAGAGACGTAAAGATGCTTCAGTCTTGTGGATATCCAATAGAACAGGCAAAGGATAAAAAACAGGGTTGGTATATGGACAAGCATGCTTTTGATGACTGGGAGATTAAGGTTATGATGGATGCGGTTCAGCAGGCAAGATGTGTATCGGTCGAAGAGGCTGAGAATATTAGGGAAAAGCTATTAGGACTTATGAGTAAAAGAGGAAGAAGTAGATTTTCTCATATGATGAATCCTATATCTTGTAATGTGGAAGTTGATACAAAACTTGGTGAATATATAGAAACAATGCTTGAAGCTATGTTTATGCATAAAAAGATACAATTTCAATACACAGAGATAAACGACAACATGGAGAAGGTTCTTAGACGAAAAGGAAAGGTTTATATTTTAAATCTGTATACGATATATTGGTCTGACAATAATTATTATCTTATTGGGGCGCACGATAATCATGAGGGATTGACAAGTTACAGACTTGACCGTGTTGAGAATCTGACAATGTCAGAAGAGTATTCAATTGATGCAAAGGAAAAGATAGGTCAAAACCCGGAATTGTATATTCAGGAATATATTGAAAAGAGTGTGAATCATTTTTCTGGAGAATCCATAAGAATTGAAGTTGAGTATAAACCAAATCAGATTACAAACGCAATTTTATATGATTTTGCAGGTAGTAGTGTAAGGGTAAGGAAGCAAACAAATGGAAGATGCAGAGCTGTGTTTTCAAAGATGAATAGCGTGACACTTACTGGGTGGTTTATGCAGTATGCAAATATGTTTAAGGTGATAGAACCCGAGAAGTTAAAAAATGAATTGCAAGAACAATTAAAAGAAGCAGTAAAAAATTATGAGTAATTAGTGAAAAAGGAAGTCATATGTTGGCTTCTTTTTTTATTAATTTCTACACCGGTCGCATTAGTGCGACTGGTGATATCGTAAAATTAAGTTATCATGGAAATATTATATACAAGCATATATAGTTGGAGGTTCAAATGGAAAAGGATTTACGTATGGAAGTGTTTTGTTCTAAAGATATTGTCAAAGAAACGTGCTTACATGTATATCAGTTACATACACAGAAGATTGATAATGCATTTTCTATTATAAGGGGTGCTGCATGGAAACTTAGAAATTATTATCACGTCGGGGTATTTGAGGATGGAAAGAGAATTTATACTATTGAGAAAATTGAAGGAAATGTTCCAAATGCTGATTTCAGCATTGAATATGAAGGACTTCAAGAATTACCAGTTCTAAGTAATAGAAAGATTTATTGTGAGTTAATCAAATATTTAATTACACAAAATTTGTCGAAAGTAATGATATTTGATAAGTATAGGAAATATTCATGCAAGAGTAACATTACAAGTAAATGGATTATGACAAACCAAGGGTTTCAGACATTTACA
The DNA here is from genome assembly GCA_934307185.1 of uncultured Roseburia sp. GTDB lineage: Bacteria > Bacillota > Clostridia > Lachnospirales > Lachnospiraceae > Roseburia. The sequence continues at coordinate 6,482 of CAKRCJ010000076.1, read as the reverse complement.
TCAGAGAATAAAGAAATAAGCCTTGAAAGAAAATATAATTTCTGGGTTGAAATATTAGATAATGGAAAGGCATATCTTAGACTCGATACCGGAAGTGTGTTTACTTCTAATCTTACAGTAAATGATTATTTAATAAGAGGTGTTGATCCTATCGGGATGGAAGTGAAAAATGATTGGGCGAAAAACAATCAGACAGGTATATTAACTGAGATTTGTGATTTTACAGTTACAGATAAACTTGATTTTGCTGATAACCTTAAGTCATACTATATTGAGCGTAAAGAAGGGTATAGGGTTGAAAAAATTCCTGATGATACAAAAGTGGTTAAAGTAGAATTGCAACCTGGTAAATCATATCCATACTATCCACAGGCTTTGAAACCTGTACTTACAAGAGAAAAAGTGGGACAGATAGATCCTTCGTTTTCACTTCGGATAGACTCGTATGTTAAAAGAGATATGCAAACCAGATTGGAATTAGATATAGATTTTATAAAAGACATAGGTACTCTTTCTGATTTAGACGATTTGGAATTTAATACAGAAACATGCACAGTTGAAGAAATAGGATATACAAAAGGGAAGGTTCCATTGCCTAAATTAATTTGTGGTAAGGATAAAGTCATTGAATGTGGCAAGGAATTTCAAGTGTTTAATTATGGATTTTATCGAAAGACAGATAGAAAAATAAGGATTGGCTACATTTACCCTAAGAATACTTTTGAAAAAATGAAGGCAATTGTCAATGAAATTTATTCATTTGCAAAGCTCGGTAAGTATCATGGGGAAAGAGATAAGTACATAATAGAAGAATTACTTGATATACAGGCAGAGCCAATGATTAGAGAAGAATACGAAATTGGAGATTTAACGGATTATAAGAGAGCTGCCAACAGATTGCAGAAGGTTGATGGGATAGACATAGTGATTGCACTTATTCCAGACGGTGTTGATGAGGATGGACCATATAATCCGTTTAAGACAATATGGGCAAAAGCAAATATTCCATCGCAGATGATAAGCATGAAAACAGCCGAATTATTTGCAAGAGGAAAAGCAGAAGGCAATAAATCAAAGTATTACCTTCATAATATTATCCTTGGAATTCTTGGAAAAACTGGAGGCGTTCCATGGATTGTAAAAGATATGCCCGGAAATGTAGATTGCTTTGTTGGTCTTGACGTTGCGACAGTTGCAAAAGGGATTCATTATCCGGCCTGTTCTGTAGTTTTCGATAAGTATGGCAGGCTGCTTGGGTTCTATAAACCTACGACTCCACAGCAAGGAGAAAAGATAACAACAAGAATATTGCAGGATATATTTGATCAGGTGATTTTTTCTTATGAAGACAAATTCGGAGAGATGCCAAAGAATGTGGTTATCCATAGAGATGGGTTCAGTAATGAAAATGATGATTGGTATAAGAATTATTTTAGGGCGAAGGGGATCAAGTATACTATTATTGAAGTCAGAAAGAATATTAGTTCAAAACTTATATTATTGCAGGATGATAAAGTTACGAATCCTCCAATGGGATACTGTGTTTATAACAATAATATGGGTTATCTGATTACCACAGATATGAAAAATAAAAAGGGTTCACCTAATCCGATATTAATTGAGAAGAAATGTGGTGATATTTCCATGGCACATATTCTTACACAGATTCTATATTTGTCACAATTACATGTGGGTTCAACACATAAAATGAGGTTGCCAATTACAACTGGATATGCAGATAAAATATGTAAAAATAGAGATTTTGTGCCAGAAGGAAAAGTGGATGATAGGCTATTTTTCTTGTAAAATCATATGTTCTATAAAATGATTTCATAGGTGGCTGCGGAATAGTCAAATTTCCTTGACAAAATAGAGGAAACTGCATACACTATATTAGGAATAAAAATTTGTTCCGGATAAATGAATAACAAGGTGATGAACGGAAAGAGTAGGAATTCGGGCAGCGCAAAGAGAGGGACTGTCACCGGCTGAGAGCAGTCTTGCGAAAGAGAATTCACGAAGTGCCTCCGGGAGCTGATCAGAGGAAAAAAGTCTGTTGTGTCAGATTTTAGTATTCTGGTCCGGGTCACACACGTTACGTGTTTTGAGTGAAAATCAATAGATTTTTATGAGAGTGGAACCGCGGATTATTTCGTCTCTTACGGGATGGAATAATCCTTTTTTAATTGATAGAAAATAAACAGGGGGAAAACATGGGAGTGATAGGTCATATCAAAGAAGAATTTCAAGTGATAAAAGAACGCGACCCGGCGATAAAATCTCCGATGGAAGTTTTGCTTTATCCGAGCTTTCGTGTTATGCTTAGTTACAGACGTGCGCATAAGCTGTACTTAAAAGGACATTATTTCTGGGCAAGATTTTTATCCCAGCGTGCAGCAAGAAAAACAGGAATAGAAATTCACCCGGGTGCGACGATTGGCAAGGGATTTTTCATTGACCATGGCAGTGGAGTTATCATTGGAGAGACTGCAATTGTCGGGGATAACGTTACCTTATATCAGGGCGTTACATTAGGCGGTACCGGAAAAGAGACGGGCAAGCGTCATCCGACAATAGGGGATAACGTTATGATAAGTGCGGGGGCAAAAATTATAGGCTCCTTCACAGTAGGGGAAAATTCAAAAATCGGCGCCGGAAGCGTGGTTTTAGAAGAAGTTCCGCCAAACTGTACCGTGGTCGGAGTTCCGGGGCGGATTGTAAAGCGTGACAATGTAAAAATTCCGCGCAGCGATATGGACCAGTGCCACCTGCCGGATCCGGTCAAGGAAGACATTACCATATTACAGCGGGAGAATGTAGAACTTGTAAACCGTGTAATCGATTTGGAACGTCAGTTAAAAGAAGTAGACAAAAAAATGAACCAAAACTAATGCATTGTATCATTTATGCAGATGATACAGTAAAATGGTAACTTAAAAATAGAAAAGAAATGGAGAATACAAATGGAGAATAATTTTAAATTTTACAATACACTCACCAAAAAAGTAGAGACAGTCATTCCGCATGAAGATGGAAAAATTGCCATGTACACCTGTGGACCGACCGTATATCATTATGCGCATATCGGAAATTTAAGAAGCTACATTATGGAAGATGTGTTAGAAAAAGCACTGCGTTATGTCGGTTATGATGTGAAACGTGTCATGAATATTACGGATGTAGGACATCTGGCATCTGATGCAGACACTGGCGAAGATAAGATGTTAAAAGGTGCAAAACGTGAGCACAAGACAGTAATGGAAATTGCAAAATTTTATACCGATGCATTTTTTGAGGACTGCAGAAAGTTAAACATCAAGACACCGGACGTTGTCGAGCCTGCCACAAACTGCATTCCGGAATTTATCAAAATGATTGAGGGCTTATTGGAAAAAGGTTATGCATATCAGGCAGGAGGTAACATTTATTTTGATACTTCAAAGCTTGAAAACTACCATGTTTTTTCCACACAGGCAGAGCTTGAAACCTTAGTTGGTGTGCGTGATGATGTAGATGAAGATACAAACAAAAAGAACAAAAATGATTTCGTTCTCTGGTTTACCAAGTCAAAATTTGAAGACCAGGCATTAAAATGGGAAAGTCCATGGGGTGTCGGTTATCCGGGCTGGCATATTGAGTGCTCCTGCATCAGCATTAAGCATCTAGGCGAATATATGGATATTCACTGCGGTGGTGTGGATAATATTTTTCCACATCACACAAATGAAATTGCACAGTCTGAAAGCTATCTGGGACATAAATGGTGCAATTACTGGTTCCATGTACAGCACTTAAATGATAAATCCGGAAAAATGAGCAAGTCCAAAGGAGATTTTTTAACCGTTTCCCTATTACAGGAAAAAGGCTATGACCCGATTGTATATCGCATGTTCTGCTTACAGTCCCATTACAGAAAACCATTAGAGTTTTCCTATGAAATCATGGATAATACAAAAGCAGCCTACAATAAGTTAATCAAACGTATTGCCGGCTTGAAAAAAGAAGGTGAAGTGGATAAGGCAGCCTTTGAGGAATATAAGGCAAAATTTGTAGATGCCATTTCAAATGACTTGAATACGTCCATGGCAATCACGGTTTTATATGATCTTTTAAAAGCAGATACAAACGACATTACAAAATATGAGTTAATCAAGGATTTCGACAAAGTGCTTTCTTTAAATCTTTCCGAGGCAAAAAGCACGGAGACAACAGAAGGAGTAGATGCAGAGCTTGAAAGCTTTGTTCTTGCAAAAATTGAGGAGCGCAAGGCTGCCAAAAAAGAAAAAGATTTTGCAAAAGCAGATGCAATCCGTGACGAGCTTTTGGCAAAAGGAATTGTCATTAAAGACACCCGTGAAGGTGTGGTATGGCATAAAGCATAAGCAAAGTCACATTTCGGACAGGAGAAAATGATGGAAAAAGGAATCGATTCCTATTTAAAAGAACAATTTCATATTTCAGACGTAGACATCCGGACATATTCACCGCTTACACTGGCTTATATCGGAGATGGAATATTTGATTTGGTTATCCGTTCTGTCGTTGTCGCAAAAGGAAACACAAGGGCGAGCGAGCTGCACAAGCGCACCAGCCAGATTGTAAAAGCACACACACAGGCAGAAATGATGGAGATTTTACTACCGATGTTAACAGAGGAAGAAGAAAATATTTATAGACGCGGAAGAAATGCAAAATCATTTACCATGGCAAAAAATGCAACCATGTCCGACTACAGAAAAGCGACCGGATTTGAAGCACTGATGGGATATCTTTACTTAAGCGATGAGTTTGAACGGCTTGTAGAACTGGTAAAAGCAGGTGTAGACGGACTGAAACTGAAATTGTAAAACACGAAGAAAAAGAAAGGAAGTGCGTGTCTGCACTCGGCAGAACGTCAGAAATTTATGGGATACGAAGAACTGAAAATAGAAGGACGGAATGCTGTTTTAGAGGCATTCCGTTCAGGAAAGACAATTGATAAACTGTTTGTTTTAGATGGCTGTCAGGATGGACCGGTAAGAACTATTGTAAGAGAAGCAAGAAAATATGATACAATCATTAATTTTGTGGAAAAAGAGCGTTTAGATCAGATTTCCGAGACAAAAAAACATCAGGGTGTCATTGCGGTAGCAGCAGCTTATGAGTACGCTGAGGTGGAAGATATTTTAAAAAATGCAAAAGAGAAGGGCGAACCGCCATTTATTTTTCTTTTGGATAATATTGAAGACCCGCATAACCTAGGTGCCATTATCCGTACCGCCAATCTTGCGGGTGCGCACGGAGTCATTATTCCAAAACGCAGGGCAGTCGGACTTACCGCAACCGTTGCAAAGACCTCTGCGGGTGCGATTAATTATACACCGGTTGCAAAAGTTACCAACCTGACTGCGACAATTAAGGAGTTAAAAGAAAAAGGTCTGTGGTTTGTCTGCGCTGACATGGGTGGAACCGAGATGTATCAGCTAAACCTCAAAGGACCAATCGGTCTTGTGATTGGAAATGAGGGAGAGGGCGTCAGCAAATTAGTAAAAGAAAACTGCGATTTTATTGCGTCTATTCCGATGAAGGGGGATATTGATTCCTTAAATGCATCAGTTGCAGCAGGCGTGCTGGCATATGAGATTGTAAGACAGCGTCTGCAGTAAGCGTCAGGCTTTCGATGGAACAGAAATATTGATAAATAAGTTCAAACGACTTATGTAGGAGAAGATTTGTGGAAACATATCAAAAACTTAGTGATGAGGAGTTGATAAAAAGGCTTCGTCTGGGAGATGAAAAAATCATGGATTTTGTGCTGGATAAATATAAACCGCTTGTCCGCAAAAAAGCGAATGCGATGTTTTTGATTGGCGGGGACACGGATGATTTAATCCAGGAGGGAATGATAGGACTTTTTAAAGCAATCCGTGATTTTAAGGAAGAAAAAGAGGCTTCCTTTTTTTCCTTTGCCCAGCTTTGTATCACCCGCCAGATATACAGTGCGGTAGAGGCATCAAACCGGAAAAAACATGCTCCGTTAAATTCCTATGTGTCCTTTTATTCAGAGACAAGTGAAGAGGGGCAGCCTTTAGCCGAGCTTTTAGAGTCGGAACGCACAGATAACCCGGAGCAGAGGATGATTGAGCAGGAGAGCTTTGAACAGTTTCTCGGAAAAGTACGGGGAAGCTTAAGCAAAATGGAATGTGCGGTGTTAGATGAGTATCTTTTGGGACTAAACTATCAGCAGATTGCAGAGAAAATGGGAAAATCCCCAAAGACAATCGATAATGCCCTACAGCGGATTAAGACAAAGATAAAAGTTTTTCAATCGTAAATCCATAAAAAGCAGCGCAGAAATTATGGCATAAATAACCCAATGGAATATATTATGTGCAATATGCACAAAAATAAATATGATTTTTTGTGACATTTGTGAACACTTATGGGAGAGAGTATGATATTATAATTCTCGTAAAAACCCCCCAATACATTATATATAGTTT
>CAKRCJ010000075.1 GCA_934307185.1 uncultured Roseburia sp. | reverse complement strand
CGTATGCAGGAATTATCCAATAAACGTGCAATTGCAGCGATGCCGATCGGAGGAAGCTACCGAAGCATTGACTTTGCTTTAAGTAACATGAGCAATTCCCACGTACAGACAGTGGCAGTTTTGACACAGTATAGTGCAAGGTCCTTAAATGAACACTTAAGTTCCTCCAAATGGTGGGATTTTGGACGTAAACAGGGTGGATTATATGTGTTCAATCCTACCGTTACAGTGGATAACAGCTGGTGGTACCGTGGCACAGCAGATGCGATGTACCAGAATATCAGTTTTTTGAAGAAACGTCATGAACCATATGTAATCATCAGCAGTGGTGATTGTGTATATAAAATGGATTTTAATAAAGTTCTGGATTACCATATTGAGAAGAAGGCAGATATTACTGTTGTATGCAAAGATATGGATCCGGGTGTGGATGTCAGCCGGTTTGGTGTTGTCCGCATGAACGAAGATGCAAGAATTGTAGAGTTTGAAGAGAAACCTATGGTTTCACAGTCAAATACAATTTCTACCGGTATCTATATTGTAAGAAGAAGACAGTTAATTGAGATGCTCGAACGCAGTGCAGATGAGGGCAGATGGGACTTTGTAACAGATATCCTCATCCGTTATAAGAATATGAAGAGAATTTATGGTTATAAGATGAAGGAATACTGGAGCAATATTGCGACAGTTGACTCTTATTATCAGACCAATATGGATTTCTTAAAGCCGGAAGTAAGAAAGTATTTCTTTAAGGAGGAACCGGGAATTTTCTCTAAAGTAGATGACCTTCCACCTGCAAAGTATAATGCTGGTTCGGATGTCAGAAACAGTCTGATTGCCAGTGGATGTATTATCAACAGCAAGGTTGAGAATTCTATCCTCTTTAAGAAAGTATTTGTTGGAAAGAATTGTGTAATTAAGAATTCAATTATTTTAAATGATGTATATATTGGTGATAATACACATATTGAGAACTGTATTGTGGAGAGCCGTGATACATTAAAAGCAAATACATATTACTGCGGAGAAAATGGAATTAAGATTGTTTCAGAAAATAATGAGAGATATGTATTATAACAGCAACAGGTGAGAGGGCAGGTTATAATTTATAATTTGGACTAAGACAACGACCGAAAAGGGGGACTGAATTATCATGCAGATTACAGATGTCAGAATTAGAAAAGTAGAAAAAGAAGGAAAAATGAAAGCAGTAGTTTCCATCACAATTGATGAGGAATTTGTAGTACATGATATTAAAATCATTGAAGGTGAGAAGGGACTATTTATTGCAATGCCAAGCAGAAAGGCAGCAGATGGGGAATACAGAGACATTGCACATCCGATTAATTCTGATACAAGAGAACGAATACAAAAGCTCATTCTTGAGAAATATCAGGAAACCATGGCAGCAGAAGAGTAGAAGAAAAGACTTGACGGACCGCTTTTTGGGCGGTCCGTTTTTTCTTTTATTATTTGAAAAAAATCGTTTAGAATTTGTTTAGAATGTTTTGCTTTTCTATTTAGGCAGTATTTGTATGATGGAAAAAAGCAGAAAAGAGGGAAATGCAATGATAGAATGGGCGTATGAGCTGGATGAAAATATATTACTTTTTATTCAGCAGTATGTGCGGGATGATTTTCTGACTCCCGTTATGAAAACGATTACGATGCTTGGAAATGCAGGATTTATCTGGATTGTGTTTGCAATCGTTTTTTTGATGATAAAAAAATATCGCAGGTTAGGAGTATCCTGTTTTAATGCATTGATTTTGTCACTTCTCATAAATAATATTTTCCTGAAAAATTTTGTTGGACGGAGCAGACCGTTTGATGTGATTTCAGAACTCACACCTTTAATTGCGAAACCGACAGATTATTCTTTTCCGTCAGGACATACGGCGTGTTCTTTTGCGGTTGGCTTTCTGCTTTTTCGGAAGCTGCCGAAAAAATATGGAGTACCGGTAATCCTTTTAGCTTTGCTTATCAGTTTTTCAAGATTATATGTCGGGGTCCATTATCCAAGTGATGTGATTGCCGGTGCAATATCTGGAATATGTATCAGTTTTCTGGCGGAAAAAATTACAGAACTGTTCGAACAGAGGAAAGTAGAGAAAAACGTATGACGATAAAAATGAATTTGGCATGTTAAGAAAAAATCCGCTTTACTGACTTGTAAAATCGGAAATCTTCTGTAAAATGAAATATATGTAGATTAAGTAATTGCAAAACTCATAGAAAAAGTATATTAGATTGTACAAAATAAATAAAAGCATAAGAAGACACTGGGGAGCCGCCGGTTCTTAGAAAGCAGCGGTTGTATTTCGTTCTGATTTATCAGATAAGAAATACAGGCGATGGTTTCTTAGTACCGCTGCGAGCGACACGTAACGAAAGTGTGTCTTCGATGATTTTATTTATTTTGTACAATCATAGATAGTTAAAATTGAGTTTTGCAATTGCTTAACATATAAAAGATAGGGAGAATAGCAATCTCCCTATTTTTCGCATGCAAAAACACAGGTGGCAGAAACAGGAACCACCGCAGCAGAAAAAGATATAATAAAAAGACAACAGAAAGGCATAAAAATATGGAACAGTTAAAAGCAGTCATTCTTGCAGCAGGAAAAGGAACCAGAATGAAATCGGATCTTCCGAAGGTGGTACATACGATAGAAGGAAAATGTCTCGTGGATTATGCGATTGACGCGGCAATGGGAGCAGGAGCAACAGAAATCTGCCTTGTCGTTGGATATAAAAGTGAAGTTGTAAAAAGCAGCATTTCCCATAAAAATGTTACCTTTGCATTACAGGAGGAGCAGTTAGGAACCGGTCATGCGGTAAAATGTGCAAGAGATTTCTTAGGCGAAGAAGGACAGACATTAATCTTATTTGGGGATACACCACTCATCACCGCAGAAACTTTAAAAAGGCTTTCGGATTATCACAAGGAAAATGGAAATACTGTAACTGTACTTTCTGCAATGATTGATGACCCGACCGGCTATGGAAGAATTATCCGCGATGCACAGGGAAAATTTGTAAAAAGTGTAGAGCATAAAGATGCCACCGAAGAAGAATTAAAATCCAGAGAAATTAACTCCGGCATGTACATTTTTGACACAAAAGAATTAAAAGAGGCATTGGATAAAATTACACCAAACAATGCACAAGGAGAATACTACCTGCCGGATACACTTACCATCATCAAAGAAAAAGGTTTAAAAGTCGATGCATTTGCCCTCGATAACCCGGAGGACATCACAGGAGTTAACGACAGGGAGCAGCTTGCCGCTGCGGCAGAAATAATCCGCGCAAGGAATAATCATTAGTAGCAGATAATTACGAAACGCATAGAAAGAGAAAAAGAAATTGGGAAAAATTGATAAAAGCATAAGAAGACACTGGGGAGCCGCCGGTCCTTAGCGACCGTATTTTGGTCGCTTAGTACCGTTGCGAGCGACACCGTAGCGAAAGCGTGTCTTCATTGATTTTATCAATTTTCCCCAATGATAGATATCTAAATTTGCGTTTCGCAATTATCTGCCCCACTAGAAGATAACAGAGGAGAAAAACATGTTTTTAATTGTAGGCTTAGGCAATCCAACAAAGCAGTATGACAAAACAAGACACAACATCGGTTTTGATGTCATGGACGCCCTTGCAGAGAAATATAATATCAGTATCAGTGAAAAAAAACACAAAGCGCTATGTGGTAAAGGTGTGATTGACGGCATAAAAGTAATTCTGGCAAAGCCACAGACTTATATGAATTTAAGTGGCGAAAGTGTGGCAGAGCTTATCAATTATTATAAAATAGACCCGGAAACCGAGATGATTGTCATTTTTGATGACATCAGCCTAGAGCCGGGCAATATCCGTATCCGCAAAAAAGGAAGTGCAGGAGGTCATAACGGAATAAAAAACATCATTGCCATGACCGGAACACAGAACTTCATGCGTATCAAAGTAGGTGTCGGAGAAAAACCAAAGGACTGGGATTTGGCCGACTATGTACTTGGCAGATTTGATGCAGACGACCGCGCCAGAGTCGAGGAAGCCATCGGTCACGCAATGGACGCCGCCATTTTAATGATGCACGACGAAGCGGACAAAGCGATGAACATTTATAATTGTAAGAAATAGGAGGACTTTGTGAAAGCATTTACAGAACCATTGCAGGCACTGCAAGGTTATGAAGAACTGAAACAGGCAGTGGAGCACACAGACGGTGTCGTTTTGGTATCCGGCTGTATTGATGCCGTAAAACCTCATATTGCATATAGCATCAACAATGGTTCTGGAAACAGACTCATTGTTACTTTTCATGAGCAGAAAGCGAAGGAGCTGTTAGAAGAATATCGTTTTTTTGATAAAAACGTTGCATACTATCCGGCGAAGGATATTTTATTCTATCAGTCGGATATCAGGGGAAATGTGCTGACTTCCGAGCGTATCAATGCGTTAAAAATGATGGCAGAGGAAAAAGAATACACAATTATTACTACGTTTGACGGACTTATGAACCCGATGCCGGTTCCGGAAAAGTTTATTCAGGCAGTCACAAAAATTTCTGTCGGGGATACGGTAGAGTTAAGTGGACTGACAAGACATCTTGTGGAGCTTGGTTATGAAAAAAATTATCAGGCAGAGACGATGGGCGAATTTTCCGTGCGCGGTGGAATAATTGATATTTTTCCACTGACAGAGGAAACGCCGTTCCGTATTGAGCTTTGGGGTGATGAGGTCGACTCTATCCGTTCCTTTGATCCGGAAAGCCAGCGCTCCATTGAAAATCTTGATGAGATTTCTATTTATCCGGCGTGTGAGCTTGTGCTGACAGAGGAGGAGCGCAGGGCAGGCGTTGAGAAAATAAAAAAAGAGGCAGAGAAGACTGCCCGGAAGTTCCGGAAAGAAATGAAAACGGAGGAAGCCTACCGTATTCAGTCCATGGCAGATGAGATGGCGGAGCAGACGATGGAATACGGAGTGACCGCAGGCTTAGACGCTTATCTGTCTTATTTTTGCGAAGAGAGGGTTTCTTTATTAGATTATCTTTCGAAAGACAATTCGATTGTTTTTTTAGATGAGACAATCCGCACCATTGAAAGAGGAACGGCAACCGAGACAGAATTTGAGGAGAGCATGAAGCAGAGACTCGAAAAAGGCTACATTCTTCCGGGACAGATGAAGGAGCTGTTTACCTGCAAAGAAATCCTCGCAAAAATTAACCAGAGAAAATGTGTGGCACTTGTGGCGCTCGACATGAAATGCGCCCAGCTTGAAATAAAAGAGCGGATTAACATTGAGAGCCGCACAGTCAATCCCTACAATAATAGTTTTGAACTTCTGATAAAAGATTTAACCCGCTATAAGAAAAACGGTTATCGCATCATTTTATTGTCCAGCTCGAAAACAAGGGCAAAGCGTCTGGCACAGGATTTGATGGAGGAGGAGTTAAACGCTTTCTATTCGGAAAATTTTGACAGAGTACCGATGCCCGGGGAGATTATGACTGCCTACGGAAAAGTAAAAAAAGGCTATGAGTACCCGGCGGTTAAATTCGTGGTTATTTCGGAAAGTGATATTTTCGGCACAGAGAAGAAGAAAAAGAAAAAGCACCGCATGTACGAAGGTGAAAAAATTGCAAGCTTTACCGACTTAAATATCGGGGATTACGTGGTGCACGAAAATCACGGGCTTGGAATTTACCGCGGAATTGAAAAAATTGAGGTCGATAAGACGGTAAAAGATTACATTAAAATCGAGTATGCCGGCGGTGGAAATCTCTACATTCTTGCAACGCAGTTAGAGCTTATTCAAAAATATGCGGGAGCAGATGCGAAAAAGCCAAAATTAAACAAACTTGGTGGACAGGAATGGAACAAGACCAAAACCAAAGTGCGCGGAGCAGTAAAACAGATTGCAGAAGACCTTGTGAAATTATATGCCGTCCGCCAGAGCGAGGAGGGCTTTGCCTTTGGACCGGATACCGTCTGGCAGCGGGAATTTGAGGAAATGTTTCCGTTTGAAGAGACGGAGGACCAGGATATTGCAATCGAGGCAACCAAACGGGATATGGAAAGTAAAAAAATCATGGACCGTCTGATATGCGGAGATGTTGGTTACGGCAAGACAGAAATCGCAATTCGTGCAGCGTTTAAGGCGGTGCAGGACGGAAAACAGGTAGCATTTTTAGTGCCGACCACTATTTTAGCGCAGCAGCATTACAACAATTTTGTGCAGCGCATGAAGGATTTTCCGGTAAATATCGACCTGCTCTGCCGGTTTCGCACGGCTTCTGAGCAGAAAAAAACGCTTGAAAAATTGAAAAAAGGACAGGTTGACATCATTATCGGAACGCACAGACTTTTGTCAAAAGATGTTATTTTTAAGGACCTTGGACTTTTGATGATTGATGAGGAGCAGCGGTTTGGAGTTACCCATAAAGAGAAAATCAAGCAGTTAAAAAATAACATTGATGTTTTAACGTTAACGGCAACCCCGATTCCGAGAACACTTCACATGAGCCTTATCGGTATCCGTGATATGAGTGTTTTAGAGGAGCCGCCGATGGACAGAATACCAATCCAGACCTATGTTATGGAATACAATGAGGAACTGGTGCGGGAAGCAATTTCAAGGGAGCTTGCGCGCGGTGGCCAGGCGTATTATGTTTACAATCGTGTAAAAGAGATTGCAGAGGCTGCAGCAAAAATCGCAGAGCTTGTCCCGGAGGCAAATGTTGCGTATGCGCATGGACAGATGAAGGAAACCGAACTGGAAAACATCATGTACAAGTTCATAAACGGTGAGATTGATGTGCTTGTTTCCACCACTATTATTGAGACAGGACTGGATATTTCCAATGTAAATACCATGATCATCCATGATGCTGACAATATGGGGCTGTCGCAGCTGTATCAGCTCCGCGGACGTGTCGGACGTTCCAACCGGACCGCCTATGCTTTTTTAATGTATAAACGGGACAAAATGTTAAAAGAAATTGCGGAAAAACGTCTTGCCGCCATTAAGGAATACACCGAGCTTGGAAGCGGATTTAAAATCGCAATGCGTGATTTAGAAATCCGTGGTGCCGGAAATCTTTTAGGCGAAGAACAGCACGGACATATGGAGGCAGTCGGTTACGACCTTTACTGTAAAATGTTAAACGAGGCGGTAAAGGAAGCAAAGGGAATGAAAAATGAGGAAAGCTTTGATACAACAATAGACATTGATATTGATGCTTACATTCCGATGGGCTATATTCCAAATGAGATGCAGAAGTTAGATGTCTACAAGCGGATTGCAGATATTGAGACAGAGGAAGAGACGGAAGAAATGTTAGAAGAATTAATTGACCGTTTCGGGGATCCGCCAAAATCAGTACAAAATCTTCTTTATATTGCAAAAATAAAGTCCATGGCACACGCAATTTATATGACAGAGGTGTCACAGAAAGCAGATACGATCCGCTTTACACTCTATGAAAAGGCAAAATTGGACGTTGCAAAAATCCCGGAATTTGTTGCATCCTATGGAAACAGCCTGAAATTCACGATGGACGCAAAAGCACCGTTTTTCACTTATTTTTTAAAGAAAAATTCCAGGGAGAAAAATGTGGATGCGCTTGTGGTGCTGAATGATTTCTTAAAGGCAGCGTCGGAAAAACTGAAATTGCAGCAGACAGAGGAAACAGAAAAAGAGCAAAATGTGTAAGCACCCATAAACAGAAACTCTGTGAAAAAACAATGAAAAATCTTGCGGCATTCCGTAAAAAGCACTATAATAGAGCGAGTGATTGTCTAAGGGACATAAAACTATGGAGGAAATATGAAGATAAAGAAATTTACAGCACTGCTTGTAAGTGGTGTTATGGCAGCATCCATTTTAGCCGGATGTGGTGGCATAGATAAGAATGCGACCGTTGCAACATTAGACGGACAGGAGATTAAATTAGGAGTTGCCAATTTTGCGGCACGTCTGCAGCAGGCACAGTATGATGACTTTTATACTGCTTATTTTGGTAAGGATGTATGGAGTTCTGATTTATATAATAACGGAACAACGATGCAGGATAATTTAAAGGACAGTGTCATTACGTCTATCGAGAACCTGTATGTGTTACAGAACCATATGGCAGATTATGACATTACACTTACCGATGAAGATACAGCGGCAATTAAGAGTGCGGCAGAGGATTTTATTGCAGCTAACGATGGAGAAGCAATTGAAGCATTAGGAGCAACAGAAGATATCGTAGAGGAATATCTGACACTGGTAACAATCCAGAGCAAAATGCATGAAGCAATAATTGTAGATGCAGATACAAATGTAAGCGATGAAGAAGCAAATACAAGCGCTTACAGTTACGTGCGTATTTCCAAAACAACTTACACGGATGCAGACGGAAATGCGAAAGAATATACCGATGAAGAAAAAGAGGCACTTGCCCATACAGTAGAAGCATTTTTAAGTGCTGCAAAAGCAGGTACTTTGGAAGATGCAGCAGATACCTATGGATATACGGTAAGCACAGGCACATTCGCATCGGATAACACAACATTAGATGCAGATGTTTTAAGTGCCTTAGAGGGATTGAAAGAGGAAGGCGAGATTTCCGATATCGTAGAGACAGACAACTATTATGATGTTCTGCGTTTAGATAAGATTACAGATGCAGATGCAACTGCACAGCACAGAGAGGACATTATCAGTGAGCGTCAGAGCGATTTGTATAATGAAGTTCTGCAGGGCTTTAAAGATGACGTAGAGTGGACTTTAAACGATAAGGCATGGGATGAAGTAACCTTTGATAATTTATTCACAACTACGGTTGAGTCTACCGAAGAAGACAGCAATGCAGCAG
>CAKRCJ010000074.1 GCA_934307185.1 uncultured Roseburia sp. | reverse complement strand
GTGTAGTGTTTAGTGATGTTATGGACGGGCTGAAAAAATGTCTGGGGGATTATGAAAAATAAGCCTATCGCAACCACCAGTTGACAAATTGCCAGTACATGTTTCTTGTCTGCAATGGCAGAAAACGATTTTTGCATGGTTTCTGCAGTATGTCTGCTTCTTATTCTTGTGGCAATCGGCACATATTTTTTAGTTTTAAGTGGAACAAAAATGAATGCCTTAAACCAGCTTTTAGAGGAAGAAGATTATACTAGGCAGAAAAAGCAGGAAAATAGAAAGATGTCCGGCGCGGTAAGCGTCTATTGGCTCATTGCAACTGCAATTTATCTTGCATGGAGTTTTATAACAGATGACTGGAGCAGGACATGGATTATCTGGCCGGTTGCAGGCGTGTTGTTCCCGGCATATTATTTGATTGCTGCGTGGGTGAAGGAGAGAGGAGGAAAGGAAAAATAATATTGTATAAAACAAAAGAATGAATAAATAAAAAAGTATCTGGTGGTAGAAATCCAATTCTTCCTTTCAGTTGTGTACTAAGTAGAAAGAAAAAAACTGATTACCCCCTCCTCACATCCTTATACTCCTTCCGGTAAGACGACGGAGTCTGCCCGGTAACATTTTTAAACACACGGTTAAAATGCGTCAGATTAGAGAAGCCGTTTTCTAAGGAAATCTGCGTCAGATTTTTGTCGGTTTCCATAATCTGGCGCTGTGCCTTCATAATTCTTGTGACATTGACATACTGGATAATGGTGCGGTTGGTGTACTTTTTAAATTCACGGCACAGATAATACTGGCTTACAAAAAACTTGCTGCTTAATTCTTCCAGGGAAATATCCTCGCTGTAATGTTCATGAATATAGTTAATTACATCTGTAATTCTATTGCACTCGGCAGGAATATGGGAAACTTTTTTGACACAGAGAATTTGTAAAAGCAGCATATTTAGCAGAATAGAGAGTGCATCCTGTTTGTAAATGTCATCAGACTGTTCGGTCGCTAAAATCTGATTGAGCAGCGAATGAATGGACAAAAGATCCGCATCATTCGGGTGAAAAACACCGGGTTGGGTATCAATTGCATTTAAAATATTTAGGTTTACTCCGCTGTCCGCCCGGAAATAAAGGACAATCCGTTGAAAAGGGACATCCACATCACCGTAAGAGTGGTGCATAGTATAGGGAGCAAAAAGCAGAAATTCACCCTTCGTTATGTGAAAAAGCTGTTCTTCTGCCATATGATGTCTGGCACCATTTTCTAAAAAATACAATTCATAATAATCATGATAATGAGATTTGCTCATATTATCGTTCACCCCGCTGACGCGTTCTGCGGCAATTGGGCTTCCCTGAGCCATACGAATTCCAGCCTGGTCTAACATAAAGCTCCTTTCGTCAAAATATACAAAAATGAATATAAAAATTTGTGCTTTCTGACATATATTATAACACAGAGAGATACAGGAGGGCAAGATATGTAAAAAAATAAAGATAATTTAGCAATTTATGTCTAGGATTGAAGTGCATTTCTTTTTATACTCTAGATGCAATTAAGAACTGACAAAAAATAAGAAATAGATACCGGTTGAAAAGAAATGGAGAGATTATTATGAAAGTATGCATGAAAGCAGAGATGGTTGAAAAAAAACAGGATTTTTATGTAGTACATACAAACTGTGTGGACATAAGAATTTACTTTTTGACAGACCACATCCTTCGTATCCGTGCAGGATTTGATGAAACATTTGCAGAGGCATCCTACTCACTTGTTATGACAGCATGGGAAGACCGTATGGACTCTGTTTTAAAGAATGAGAGAAAACGTGTTAAGGTTGCAGAGACAGACTGGACAGATGAAGAAAAACAGGCAGTGATTACAGGAAAAGCTTTAAAAGTAGTGGTAGAAAAAGAGCCATTCCGTATTTGCGTTTATGACAAAGAGGGAACACTGCTTCATGCAGATATCGTAGATTTGGCTTACATGGAGGACAGCAACCACAGAAGAATTCACACAAGTGAAATCTCAAAAGAGGATTGCTTCTACGGCTTCGGAGAAAAGAGCGGCGAATTTAACAAAGCCCAGAAATTCATGGGAATGAGCCCGAAAGATGCCATGGGTTATGACCCGAAGGAAACAGACTCCTTATACAAACATATTCCATTTTATATTAAATTAAACCGGACAACAAAAAAAGCGGTTGGATATTTTTACCATAACACCAGTGAATGTGATTTTGATATGGGAAGAGAAAAGAGCAATTACTGGAAAATGCACAGCCGTTACCGTGCAGACGCAGGCGACATTGATTTATTCCTTATCGAGGGACCGGCAGTGCGTGATGTTGTGGAACGCTATACCGACCTTACCGGAAAATCCGCAATGCTTCCAAAATATGCGCTCGGTTATCTCGGTTCATCCATGTACTATCCGGAATTAGAGGCAGACTGTGATGATGCGATTGCAGAATTTATCGATACGACAAAAGAGGAGCAGATTCCGGTAGACGGCTTCCAGCTTTCCTCCGGTTACTGCGCGATTGAGACAGAAGAAGGAATTAAACGCTGTGTATTTACATGGAATAAAAAGCGTTTTAAAGACCCGAAGGAATTTTTCCATCAGATGGATGTGCGCGGAATTACCGTATCCCCAAATGTAAAACCAGGAATGCTTCTCATTCATCCAAAGCTTGAGGAGATGAAAGAAAAAGGAATGTTTGTAAAGGCCAGCGACAGCGACGAACCGGGTGTTGGAACCTGGTGGGGCGGAAAAGGAATGTTTGTTGACTTTACAAACGAAGAAACCAGGGAAAACTGGAAAGAGCTGTTAAAAGAAAACGTACTTTCCTATGGTACAAGCTCTGTATGGAATGACAACTGTGAGTACGACAGCTTAGTGGATAAAGATTGCAGAGTTGATTTCGAAGGTGCAGGTGAGACAATCGGACATGTCAAAGCGGTAATGTCAAACATTATGTGCAAAATCACAGACGAAGCCATTCATGAAACCTTTGACAACACAAGACCATATATTGTATGCCGTTCCGGACACAGTGGAATTCAGAGATATGCACAGACCTGGGCGGGAGACAACCTCACCTGCTGGGACTCTTTAAAATACAATATTGCAACTATTCTTGGAATGAGCCTTTCCGGTGTTGCAAACCAGGGCTGCGATATCGGAGGATTTTACGGACCGGCACCAGAGGAAGAGTTACTGGTACGCTGGGTACAGAACGGAATTTTCCAGCCGAGATTTTCCGTACATTCCACAAACATTGATAACACAGTGACAGAGCCATGGATGTACAGCGGTAGCAAACAGTATGTACGCGAAGCAATTGAATTCCGTTATCAGTTAAGCCCATATCTGTACTCCTTAATGGAGCGCGCACATGAAAATGGACTTCCGATTATGGAGCCGATGTGCAGTGCATTCCAGAATGATACAGCCTGCTATGAGGAAGGTGTAGACTTCATGGAGGGAGATGCACTTTTAGTTGCAAACGTTGTGGAAAAAGGAGCAACCACAAGAAAGGTATATCTGCCGGAAGGTACGAAGTTCTATGATTTCTATAACAGAACTCCATACGAAGGCGGAACAACAATCGAGGTTCCGGTTGATTTATCAAGCATTCCTCTTTTTGTAAAGAGCGGCGCAATCATTCCGATGGCAGAGAATAAATTAACAAACTTAAAAACACAGCAGGCAACCGGTCTTAACATTTTAATGGCACCGGATGTAGACTCCTCCTTCCGGTTATATGAGGATGACGGTGTTTCCATGGATTACGAAAACGGCGTTTACAAAAAGACAGAGATTTCAGTAAAAGCAGGCGAAAAGACCGAGATTACCTTTAAAGAAGAAGGAACTTACGAGACTAAAGTAGAAACAATCGCATTAGATATTATTCACAGAGAAAAATCGCCTTACTGGGTAACAGTAGACGGAACAGAGTTAAAACACTACCTGCACCGCAGAAAATTTGAGGAAGCAGAGAGCGGCTGGTATTACAGTCAGTCGAAAAAATCTGTTCTTGTGAAATACAACAATCCGAAGAAGGATTACAAGGTGATTGTTTCCTTTGAACAGTTTGATTTGATTGGTATGTAATAGGAAGAAAGGAAGGTTTTTACAATGAAAAAGAAAAGCTTTGCAGCAATCCTGCTTTGCATTGCCCTGTTAGTAAGTCTTACAGGGTGTGCAAATTCAGGAGCGAAAACAAGTGAGGAAGCAACCGCAGAAAATCCGATGGTACTCACACTTGCACACGGACTGAGCGAGTCCCACACGGTACATATCGCAATGACTGAATTTGCGCAGAAGGTAGAGGAGCGCACGAACGGCAGAGTGCAGATTAAGATTTATCCGAACGGACAGCTTGGAAGTGAAAATGACTCCATGGAGCAGTTAATGGCAGGCGTTATTTCCATGACAAAGGTTTCCGCACCGGGACTTGCAACTTATAACGAAGCGTATCATACGTTTGGTCTGCCATACATTTTTGATGATACCGAGGATTTTTACAATGTAATGGACTCCGATAAAATGCGTGATTTTTTCCTTTCCACAACGGATGATGGATTTGTAGTTTTAACTTATTACACATCAGGAGCACGTTCTTTCTATACGAAAAACACTCCAATCCGTACACCGGATGATTTAAAAGGTTTAAAAATCCGTGTACAGGATATGAAATCCCAGACTGACATGTTACAGGCGTTAGGCGGTATTCCGGTTGCAATGTCTTACGGAGATGTTTACACCTCCCTCCAGACCGGAATTATTGACGGAACCGAAAATAACGAGACAGCGCTTACCACCGGAAAACACGGAGAGGTATGTAAATACTATTCTGTAGACGAACATGCGATGATTCCTGACGTTCTTGTCATGAGTGCAAAGGTATGGGAGAATATTTCCGAAGAGGACCAGCAGATTATATTAGAGGCTGCAAGAGAGTCTACCGAAAGCCACAAGATTGCATGGCAGCAGGCAGTAGATGAAGCAGTCGAGGAAGCAGAAAACGAAATGGGAGTTACCTTTGTCTATGATGTAGATAAGGAAGCCTTCCGCGAAGCAACCGCAGGTATGGTAAGTGATTACTGTGAGCAGTACCCTGGTGTAAATAATTTATTAAATACCATCAGAGAAGTACAGAAGGAGGAGTAATTATGGTTGAGATACTGACAAAAATCCGAAAAGGAATGAACTTTTTACTGTCAAGAATTGCAGCAGTGTTGTTGTCCATTATGACACTTCTTGTGCTCTATCAGGTATTTACAAGATACGTGTTAAACAATCCGGCAGCGTTTACTGAGGAATTAGTTCGTTATTCGTTAATCTGGACCGGTTTTATCGGTGCGGCATATGCGTTTAGTACAAGAGAGCATATGGCACTTACACTTGTAATTAATAAACTTGATGACAAAAAGAAACGTGCATTACAGACAGCAATTGATTTACTGATTTTATTATTTGCCCTGTTTGTTATGACAATCGGTGGCGTAAAGCTTGCACTCAGTGCGCAGAAGGTATATTCCGCACTTCTTGGAATTCCGAGAAGCCTCGTATATTCGATGGCACCGATTTCAGGGGTATTTATCATTGTTGCACAGATTATTAACATTTATGAGGATGTCACAGGAAATGTGATTGAAGGAGGAGAGGTATGAACATAGCAGTTACTACAATTATTCTGTTTGCCGCATTTGGTATTTTACTGTTTTTAGGCTGCCCGATTTCCATCAGTATAGCAATATCTTCCGTAATAACAGCATTATCTACTTTATCATGGGACCAGATTACATTTATCACCATGCAGAAAATGAACGGTGGTATTGAGAGCTTTTCCCTGCTTGCAGTACCATTGTTTATTCTTGCAGGAAACATCATGAATAATGGCGGTATCGCAAAGCGTCTGGTTAACTTTGCAAAATTATTCTGTGGAAGAATTCCGGGTTCCCTTGCACAGGCAAATGTTCTTGGAAATATGCTTTTCGGTGCGCTTTCCGGTTCCTCCGTTGCAGCAGCATCTGCCATGGGTGGATGTATTTATCCAATCGAGGAAGAAGACGGATATGACCCTGCATTTGCAACCGCAGTAAATATTGCATCTGCACCGACAGGACTTTTAATTCCGCCGACCAGTGCATTTATCGTATTTTCTACCGTTGCAGGTGGTGTATCCATTTCAGCATTATTTATGGCAGGATATATTCCTGGTATTTTAATGGGACTTGCCATTATGGTAATTGCATTTATTTATGCAAAGAAAAAGAAATATCCGACCACAGGACGTGTTCCGGCAAAAGAAGCAGCAAAAATTACGTTAGAAGCAATCCCAAGCCTTTTACTGATTGTCATTGTAATCGGTGGTATCGTAAGTGGTATTTTTACCGCGACAGAGGGCGCAGGAATTTGTGTATTATACTGCCTCATTTTATCCATTTGCTATAAGAGCATTACAATGAAATCCTTTATGCAGATTTTATTAAAAAGTGCCTGCACCAGCGGAGTTATTTTATTCTTAATTTCCGCTTCGACAGCCATGTCCTTTGTAATGGCATATTCCGGAATTCCGGCTGCAATCAGCTCGGCACTTATGACAATCTCATCCAGCAAATATGTGATTTTCTTCTTAATGAATATCATTTTATTAGTTGTTGGTATGTTTATGGATATTACACCGGCAATCTTAATCTTTACACCGATTTTCCTTCCAATCGCGCAGAGCCTTGGAATGTCTGATGTACAGTTCGGTGTTATGTTAATCTTCAACATGTGTATCGGAAACATTACACCACCGGTAGGTTCTGTATTGTTTGTAGGCTGTGGTATCAGTAAGATAAGCATTGAGGAAGTAACAAAAGTATTGCTTCCATACTTTGGAGCATTGATTGTGCTTCTGTTCGCAATTACCTACATTCCGGCATTATCAATTGGTTTGCCGACACTGATGGGACTGATGTAAAAATTGTTTTGAAGCAATAAAAAAAGCTGTTGCATGATAACGATGAAAAGTATCGTTTCATGCAGCAGCTTTTTTTGAGAGTTAAAAAATAATCTTCCCTTTGTTTTTTAAAAGTCTTGCTCCGTTTACAATTAAAAGGATTCCGGAAACAATTCCGCCGGCGAGAATGCAGATGCCGATTGCAAGATTTGCTGCTCCGGTAGAACCCATTGTTTTATAAATTTTTTCATCCATGCGTGATATCCTCCTGAGAAAATTCAATTTTTTATTATCTCATCCGGCAAATCATGCCGGGAAAATAAATTCTATAATTACTAATATTTTATCATTTTACAGGAAATTATACAATCCGTCTATTTATTTTTGTACGGGGTTTCAATAATATAAGGGAGCACTTTGTTTCTTGCAAACTGAGATGCCTGTTCCTCGTCAAGCTCGTGTACGAAATCTGCGGGCCGGGTGAGTGAAGTACATTTGTATATTGCATACAAAACAGTATTCCTTGCATCCTTTTTCTCCCAGTCATGAAATCCTTCCGGTTTGATATGCTCCCCGAATTCACATTCTAAAAAAATAGTTTGTGCATAATTACGCCATGGCCTGCCAAGATATACCGAGTGCTTTGGGCAGGACTTTGAGGTGAGCCTGCAATGGGAAAAAACATAGCCGTATTCCTGGCCTTCCGGGGTAGAGGCAGCGGTGACATAGCCTTGTACCTCACTATCATTCGGAGAGCGGCGTAAGGACTCAATTTCACAGTTCTCAAAATAGGCGGTCGCGCTTCCGAAAATAAAATCAATATCCCCACAGATATAGCAGTTCTTATAATACTGCCGTCCGTTAATGCGTGGGGCAGACTGCTTTGGACCGATGAAACCGTTTGGCTCGATTTCCTTTGGTGGCAGAGGGCCAGTAAACAGCGTATCCTGATGCCCGAGCAGGCGGCAGCTGTCAAAAAAAAGGCGGTCCCCGTCAGCATAGAGGGCAATTGCCTGACCGTGGGTCATAGAGTCACCGGAGGCATTTTCTATTGTAAGATTTTTTAAAGTAATATCAGATGCATCAATAAAAACAGAGTAGGAGCGGAAAGTGCCGAGTTTTCCGATGTCGTCTGATGGCATTTTTGCATAATCATCATAAATAATAACGGTGTCAGCACTGGAAATTCCGGTGCCTTCTATCGTAAGAAAAGGTCTGTTTATGGTGAGCTTTTCACGGTAGATACCGGGTTCGATAAAAATGTGTACAGCTTCTTTGTTTTCTGTGGATAAAGATGCTAATGCCGCCGATATTGTGGAAAAAGTATTGTCTTTTTTTGCTTTCTTTGAGACAAAAATGGTTTTCATTGTATATTTTCACCCGTTTCTTCTTTTTTTATATAATATAGTATAGCATAAATTGTAATATAAAGCATTTAAGGGTATAATAAGTGGGACATGACATTTAAATAAGTGAGGTAAAAGTATGAGTATAGACCACAGACCACAGAGGGGGCAGAAGCTGCGTCCTTTGGATGAAATAGCAGGATTTAAAGTCAGACCTGGATTTTATGACAGAAATGGTACGACAAAGACAGAGAATGGGGTGAGCTTTACCATTCCGTCTATGGGCGCAACCGGTTGTACATTACTTTTATTTAAACCGAAGGAGCAGGAACCGTTTGCGAGACTACCTTATCCGAATACTTATTGCATTGGAGGAACCTATTCTATGCTGGTGTTTGGACTTCAGATAGAGGAGTTCGAATATGCATATCAGTTCGATGGTCCGTATGATGAAAAAAAAGGGCTGCTTTTTAATAAAGATAATATTATTCTTGACCCATATGCAAGAGCAGTTACCGGACAGCGTGAATGGGGAGAACGTCCGGTGGGCGGAAAGAATTTTGTTTACCATGCAAGAGTTGTGGAGAATAACTTTGACTGGGAGAAGAACCGTTCCTTAAATC
>CAKRCJ010000073.1 GCA_934307185.1 uncultured Roseburia sp. | reverse complement strand
CTTCCCAGCCATCCCATGATGCATAGGTACATTCAACTGTAATTCCCGGATAAGCTTCCTCAAATGCTTTAATTGCACTCTGTGTTGCTTCATGTCTCGAGTCACCGCCCCACCATGAAATTGTCAATGCGCAGTTCTCATAAGAACCATCATCTTCTGCGGCTGCTGCTGTTTCTGTGCCAGCTGCTGCCTCTGTAGCCGGTTTCTCTGCTGTGTCAGCTTTTGTATCTGTGCTTGTGCTGTTATCTGTGCTGCTTCCACATCCTACTGTTGTAAGGGCCATCGCTGCTACCATTCCAGCTGCCATTACGCGTTTTGCGAATTCCTTTTTCATATTCTTTCTTCTCCTTTTTCATTACTTTATTGTCGATATGACGTTTTTCCTTTTGTCCTTTTTCTGGTTTTCGTCACATCGCTATAATGTAAGTGCTTACATTTTGTATTATAGCATAGCCTTTTAAAAATTGCACTACTTTTTTTATATTTTTTTCATTTTTTTGTATATTTTGATAATGCGCATTTCTGACCATAAAACATGCTTATTGTGGCTGTTTACCAATGTAAGCCAAAATACCTCCGTCTACATATACAATGTGACCATTCACAAAGTTTGAAGCGTCAGAAGCCAGGAAAATTGCCGGTCCCTGGAGGTCTTCTGCATTTCCCCATCTTGCTGCTGGTGTCTTTGCAACGATAAACTGGTCGAATGGGTGTCTGCTTCCATCCGGCTGGATTTCACGCAATGGTGCAGTCTGAGGTGTTGCGATATAACCAGGTCCGATACCATTGCACTGAATATTGTATTCCCCATACTCAGATGCAATATTTTTTGTAAGCATTTTCAAACCACCCTTTGCTGCTGCATAAGCCGAAACAGTTTCACGGCCAAGCTCTGACATCATGGAACAGATGTTAATGATTTTTCCGTGACCTTTTTTAATCATAGATGGAATAACAGCTTTTGAAACAATAAATGGTGCATTCAAATCGACATCAATGACCTGTCTGAACTCAGATGCTTTCATCTCGCACATTGGAATTCTTTTAATGATGCCGGCATTATTTACCAGAATATTAATTACTCCAACTTCTTTTTCAATTTTTTCCACAAGGGAATTGACCTGTTCTTCATCTGTTACATCACATACATATCCGTGTGCTTTGATGCCTTTTTCTTCATATGCTTTTAACCCTTTGTCTACTAATTCCTGTTTGATGTCGTTAAAAACAATTGTTGCTCCTGCCTCTGCATATGCACTTGCAATTGCAAATCCAATTCCGTAAGATGCTCCTGTAACAAGAGCAATTTTTCCCTCCAATGAAAAGTTGTCTAAAATAGCCATATTTCTTCTCCTTTTTCTCCGGTTTTTTCTCCGGTTATATTTTTTTATAAAGTAACACCCTGTTTAAAAATTGCCATATCATGGAAACCTGCTTCCTCACTGCATACTTTTTTACCGGATGCTACATCTACTACATAATCAAAAAGCCGCTTTGCCATCTCGTCTAACTCTTTGTCCTCCACAAGAACGCCCGCATTAAAGTCAATCCAGTTTTTCTTTTTTTCAAAAAGACTACTATTGCTTGAAATCTTCACAGTTGGAACCGGTGATGCAAACGGTGTTCCACGGCCTGTTGTAAATAAAACAATATGTGCACCGCTCGCCGCCAAAGCTGTCGCTGCCACAAGATCATTTCCCGGTGCGCTCAAAAGATTAAGCCCTGGTGTTTTTACCGGCTCACCATAAGCTAATACACCTTTTACCAATGCGCTTCCCGACTTCTGGGTACAGCCTAAGGACTTATCCTCCAGTGTGGAAATTCCACCTTTTTTGTTTCCCGGGGAAGGGTTTTCATAAATCGTCTGGTGATTATCCTTAAAATACTGTTTAAAATCATTGATAAGCGTTACTGTTTTATCGAATAACTGTTCATTTTCACAGCGGTTCATTAAAATCGTTTCTGCACCGAACATTTCCGGAACTTCTGTCAGTATGGTCGTTCCACCTTTACTGATTAATAAATCTGAAAACCGTCCGACGAGCGGATTGGCCGTAATTCCGGAAAATCCATCGCTTCCACCGCATTTCATTCCGATGATAAGTTTGGAAACACTAATTGGTTCTCTCTCAAAGGATGCCGCATAATCAATGAGCTCCTCTAAAAGCTTCTCTCCTTTTTCCATCTCATCTTCCACTTCCTGACAGACGAGGAATTTCACGCGGTTTTCATCGTAATCTCCAATGTATGGCTTTAGCACATCAATGTTACTGTTTTCGCATCCAAGCCCAAGCACTAAAACTCCTCCTGCATTTGGGTGATTAATAAGGTCCGCAAGAATGGCTCTTGTATGTTCCTGGTCATCCCCCATCTGGGAGCAGCCATATGGATGTGGGAAAGCAATTACTTCCTGCACAGAACCTTTCAGCTTCTCATTCGCTGCTTTTGCCATTGCAGTTGCAATGTTGTTCACACAGCCGACCGTCGGGATAATCCAGATTTCATTTCTGACACCAACTTTTCCATCCGGTCTTTGAAAGCCCATGAAGGCTGCATCTTCTGTTTTTTTCTCTTCAATATGTACCGGCTCATACTTATATTCCAGTAAATCACCAAGCGCTGTTTTTACATTATGGGTATGTATCCACTGCCCGGCTTTGATATCCTCTTTTGCAGTTCCGATACGGAAGCCATACTTTATAACATCCGTATCCTTTTTAATATCCTTAATTGCCATTTTGTGTCCTGCCGGAATATCTTCTAAAGCTTCCACCTCTGTAATATCTACAGAGGTTTTTTCTCCTTTTTTCAATTCCTTAATTGCCACAATGACATTATCGTTTTCATTGATTTTAATGAAGTCCTTCATTCTTTCTTCTCCTGGATTTTTTTATTAAGCAAAAATCTTCTCCATTGCCTTTCTCATTCCAAGTGTACGGATTTCTGTCAGATAAGATGTAACCGCTTCCTCCACACCTTCAATTTTGCTTAAATCCTGTCCCCAGAAATCTTCATTGGAAAGTACCGCATGTGCAAACTCTTTCGGCTCTTTGCTGCTATTTGCTGCAAAGAACTCCAATACTGCCGCGTCATCAAGAATGTTGTACTCTTTGCCATCTCTGTGACCGATTAATGCTTTGTCCCTGATTTCTGTTCCGGTATAGAATGCCATAAGTGCTGCGAGGGAGAAAGTTAAGTGTTCCGGAAGTTTTCCTTCTTTTTCAATATATCCTAAAAAGCTTGGCATACATCTTGCTCTCCATTTTGAAACAGAGTTCAGGGAAATAGATAACAACGCATGTTTTACATATGGGTTGTTAAATCTTGTAATGACAGCATTTGCAAAATCAATTAAATCCTGTTTTGGTAAAGTAAGTGTCGGGATAACCTCATCAAAAATAGTTTTCTTCATAAAGTTGAAAATAAGTTCATCCTGCATGGACTCTAACACGATGTCATTGCCTGCTAAGAAGGATGCAAGAACGAATGAGGTATGTGCTCCGTTTAAAATTCTTACTTTTCTCTGTTTGTATGGTTTCTGGTTGTCTGTAAAGATAACCGGAAGTCCTGCTTTTGGAAGTGGGAACTCCCCGCTGATATCTTTTGCACTTTCAATTACCCATAATGCAAATGGTTCCCCGGTTACAATCAAATTGTCCTGGTAACCAAACTCTTTGCAAAGCTCTTCTGCCTCGTCTCTTGGGTAACCAGTTACAATACGGTCAACTAATGTAGATGTAAATACGCAGGCTTCATTTACCCACTCCGTAAATTCTTCTTCTAAATCCCAGAGTTTTGCAAGCTTCAAAACACATTCTTTCAGATGAATTCCATTGTCATCAATTAATTCGACTGGAAGCATTACAAGCCCTTTGTCTTTTGCACCGTCGAAATGTCTGTATCTTTCAAATAAGAACTTTGTGAGTTTTCCCGGATAACTCTTTGGTGGATTTAATTCAAATTTATCTGTTTCATCATAAACAATACCAGCTTCTGTTGTATTGGATACAATAAAGCGCAAGGTATCAAGCTTTGCAAATGCAGCATATTTTTCATATTCGCCATATGCATCCACAACATCTGTTACATTTTTCACAATACGGTTAATTCTTTTTGGTTCACCGTCCACAATTCCTCTAAGCTGTACTGTGTACTGGCATTCCTGCTCATGGAAACGGTCTAAGGTTCCGAATTCGATTGGTTTTACTAAAACGATATCTCCATTGAATTCTCCGCTTTCATTTGCAATATCAATCATATAATCAACAAATGCACGAAGGAAATTTCCCTCACCAAACTGTAATACTCTGACTGGTCTTTCTACTTTTCCTGTTTTTGCTTTGTTTAAAAGTTCCATTACTAGCCTCCCGGTTTATTTTCTATTCATTATTCACATTTACTTAATGTAAGCGTTTACATTTTGTATTCTTGCACCTTTTATCCATTTAGTCAATATATATTTTTCAAGTTTTTGTGTATTCCGCACATTTTTGTTAATATTGTACGATTTATTTTAACATTTTTGTGATTTATGGCTTTTCTTTTGTTGCTTTATTTTTCTTCCTGTTGTATAATATTTGTGATTGCAGTGTAACTGCTTTCATTTGTATAATACATTAGAGTGTAAATATATAATGTAAGATTTTTTCATTTACAAATTTCAGGGGACTTTACTATGACAATGACAATTTATGACATTTCAAAAAAAGCCGGAGTTTCCATTGCCACTGTATCGCGTGTATTAAATGGCAGTGAAAATGTCCGACCTTCTACCCGTAAAAAGGTAATGGATGTAATCGACAAATACGATTACACTCCAAATGCATTTGCAAGAGGAATGGGACTTCATTCCTTAAGGACCATCGGTATTCTTTGTGCCGATTCTTCCGACCTTTTCCTTGCAAAAGCTGTTTATTATCTGGAACAGGAATTACAGGCAAACGGTTACGAATCCCTGCTATGCTGTACCGGATATAATCTTGACATTAAGAAGAATTACCTTAATTTAATACTGTCAAAGAAGGTAGACAGCATTATTCTGGTAGGTTCTAACTTCATCGGTTCCACAGAGGATGAAAACCAGTATATCAAAGACGTTTCCTCCGAGGTTCCGATTATGCTATTAAATGCGGCTTTTGATTATCCGAATGTTTACAGTACATTATGTGATGATTATGGCACAATGTTTGAAGCAACCAGTGAAATGATTGCTGCCGGCATTTCCGATATTTTATATCTGTATGACTCCAAGTCATACAGTGGAAAAAAGAAGCTGTACGGTTTTCGTGATGCAATGAAAGAGCATAACATTGCAAATTTCGAAAAACTGATACATTTTTATGACGGAAGTATCGAGCATCTGGACGAAATTTCTGATTTTGTGGCGTGCATTGCCAAAAAGGGTCCTGCTTTCCATGGAATCATCACTTCCGACGATTCCCTTGCAATCGGAAGCATCAAGTATGCACAGAAGGCCGGCATCCGCATTCCGGAGGATTTATCCGTAATCGGCTATAATAATTCCATGCTGACAAACTGTTGTACGCCGGAGCTTACCTCAATCGACAACCGCCTTGAGACACAGACGCACCAGCTTGTGCAGACGCTTCTTGGTGTCTTATCCGGGGAGGAAATGCCAAAAAAATCTATTTTTTCAGGAAAACTGATTAAAAGAGGTTCAACCTTATTTTAATAAATGCAAAAAAATAATTTATTTTATAAATTTAATGGAGGAAAACACTATGAAACAATTTATGGACAAGAACTTTCTTCTTTCCAACGAAACAGCTCAGAAATTATACTTTGATTATGCGGCAACCACTCCGGTTTTAGATTACCACTGCCACATCAATCCACAGGAAATTTATGAGGACCGCCAGTTTGAGAATATTACTCAGGTATGGCTTGGCGGAGATCATTACAAATGGCGTTTTATGCGTTCCTGCGGTGTTGATGAGCGTTATATCACCGGAGATGCTTCCGACAAAGAGAAGTTCTTAAAATGGGCAGAATGCCTTGGAAAAGCAATCGGAAACCCACTCTTCCACTGGAGCCACTTAGAGCTTCAGAAATACTTCGGATATACCGGTGTATTAAATAAGAGAACTGCCGAAGAAGTATGGGAACTCTGCAACAAAAAACTTGCAGAACCATCCATGAGCGTCCGTAACATTATCAAACAGTCAAATGTAACCTTAATCTGTACCACAGATGACCCGGTAGACTCTTTGGAATGGCACAAAAAAATTGCCGGGGATAATACTTTTAATGTAGCTGTACTTCCGGCATGGCGTCCGGATAAAGCCATGAACATCGAAAAACCGACCTACCTTGAATACTTAAATACATTATCTGATGTTTCCGGCGTAAAGGTTACTTCTTTCGCCACATTATGTGAAGCTCTTTCAAACCGCATGGACTTCTTTGCATCTATGGGATGCTCTGTTTCTGACCACGGTTTAGAGTATGTTATGTACTATCCTGCAACTTTAGAAGAAGTTGAAGCTATTTTTACAAAACGTATTTCCGGTGCTGCTCTCACAAAAGAAGAAGAATTAAAATTCAAGACTGCATTTATGGTATTTGTCGGAAAAGAATACGCAAAGAGAAACTGGGTAATGCAGCTTCATTATGGATGCAAACGTGATAATAATACTCCAATGTTCGAAAAACTCGGACCAGATACCGGATATGACTGCATCAACAATTATGCTCCGTCTTCTGAGATGGCAGATTTCTTAAATGAATTAAATAAGGATAACAACCTTCCAAAAACTATCCTTTACAGCTTAAATCCAAACGATAACCAGTCCATCGGTACGATCCTTGGCTGTTTCCAGGATTCCACTGCTGTAGCAAAAATCCAGCAGGGTTCTGCATGGTGGTTTAACGATCATAAGACAGGTATGCAGGATCAGATGATTTCCCTTGCAAACCTTGGAAACCTTTCCGGATTTGTTGGAATGCTTACTGACTCCAGAAGCTTCTTATCTTATACCCGTCACGATTATTTCAGAAGAATTCTCTGCAACTTAATCGGTACCTGGGTAGAAAATGGAGAATATCCTGCTGACTATGAAACTTTAGAGGAAATCGTGCGTGGTATTTCTTATAACAATGCAGTAAACTATTTTGGATTTGATTTAGAGCTTGCAAAATAAGGAGAATATATGGAATTAAGAACAGCCGCATCTCCAAGAGATGTCAAACATTACACAACCGAACGATTACGGGAAGAATTTTTAATTGATGATTTATTCCAGCCGGACGAAATTAAACTTGTTTACAGTCATATCGACCGAATTATTACTGGTTCTGCCGTTCCTGTCAAACCTTTAACCTTAACTGCCGGAGACGAATTACGTGCACAGTATTTCTGTGAAAGACGTGAGCTTGGTGTGATTAATATCGGGGAATCCGGAAAAATTACTGTTGACGGAAAAGTGTACGAAGTAGGTCACAAAGAAGGTATGTATATTGGAATGGGTTCTAAAGATATTACATTCGAAAGTGTTAATCCGTCTGCCCCTGCAAAGTTTTATTTAAACAGCGCTCCGGCACACAGAACCTGCCCTACTGTACTGATTAAACCGGAAGGCACACCGGAAGAAGGCGTTGTTATCGTAAAAGACTGCAACAAAGTAGAATTAGGTTCCTTAGAGTCTGCAAACCACAGAACTATCTGCAAATACATTCTTCCTGGACAGGTAGAAAGCTGCCAGTTAGAGATGGGTATGACAAAGTTAGAGCCCGGCAGTGTATGGAACACCATGCCTTGCCATACACATGACCGCCGTATGGAGGTATATCTGTACTTCGATATGCCAGAAGATGCTCTTGTCATGCACTATATGGGTGAACCAACCGAGACAAGACATATTGTAATGCGCAATGAGCAGGCAGTCATCTCACCAAGCTGGTCTATCCATTCCGGCTGCGGTACACAGGCTTACACATTTATCTGGGGAATGGTCGGAGAAAATCAGGATTTTGACGATATGGATAACTGTGATATGAAGGATTTACTTTAATTTTTATCAGAAAGAAGGTATTTTGAAATGAAAATTGCTTTGATTAACGAAAATAGTCAGGCTGCAAAAAACGAACTGATTTTTAACACTTTAAAATCCGTTGTAGAACCTATGGGACATGAAGCTATTAACTATGGTATGTATTCTGCAGAAGATGAACATCAGTTAACTTATGTCCAGAACGGCATTCTTGCTGCTGTTTTATTAAACTCTGGCGCTGCTGATTTCGTCATTACCGGCTGTGGAACCGGTGAGGGGGCAATGCTTGCCTGCAACGCTTTCCCAAAAGTACTCTGCGGTCATGCAGAGTCTCCATTAGACGCTTATCTGTTTTCACAGGTAAACGATGGAAACTGTATTGCTCTTCCATTCGCAGAAAACTTCGGTTGGGGTGGAGAATTAAATCTTACTTATATTTTTGAAAAATTGTTCTGTACACCGGGCGGTGGCGGCTATCCAAAGGAAAGAGTCGTTCCGGAGCAGAGAAACAAAAAAATCTTAGACGAAGTAAAAGAAGTCACACATAAGGATTTAGTAACTATTTTAAAAGAATTAAATCCAGATTTAGTAAAAGGTGCTTTAAGTGGCGAGCATTTTGCTGAATATTTCTTTGCAGACTGCAAAGACGAAGCAATTGCTGCCTGCGTAAAAGAAATTTTAAAATAATTTTTCATCTGCATGTTTTGAGAGGATAAGCCTTTATCCTCTCAAAACAGCAATATTCCGTTTCATGGAAGCAATTGCTTCATCAATCTCTTTTCTTGTCGTATCTCCGCATAGGGTCAGACGGACAGTTCCCGGTGCATATTCCTCCGGTACATGGATTGCCCTGATAACATAGGAAACCCGCTCCTCCCCCGTATTACATGCAGAACCGCCGGAAGCACAGATGCCATCCTCATCCATTAATATTAAAAGGGACGCCCCCTCTATTCCTTTAAAGCTGAAATTCACATTTCCCGGAAGTCTTACAC
>CAKRCJ010000072.1 GCA_934307185.1 uncultured Roseburia sp. | reverse complement strand
GATGATCGCAGCTTTTTTCTTGTGAAATGGTTTTAGTGTAAAAATAGGAGCATCTAAGCAGATTTCTTTTGCACGTTCCATTTTTTCCTTTTTGATGACAAGCGGAATGATTCTGGTTCCCGCAAGCTTGTCTCCTGCCTTCACCGGCGTATTTCCATGGCGGCTGGCGATCATCATTTCCCCAAAACTGTTTACCTTTTTTAATTTTTCTTTATCAACTTTTAACAGACCGTCACAATCGGCGATCAGCTCAATTTTACCTTCTTTGACATCCGATGGATGCATGTGATCATTTTTGCACATCTCATAAAGGATCTGCGCTGCCTCGTTTTCATGGAGAATCGTGTCATCTTTTTCCCAGATGTAAATATGATCCTTTCCAACACTTAAAAGCACCGGAATATCTTCCTCTGTGATGATATGTCCTTTGCGAAAAACCGCATCTTTTGTGACGCCCTTAATGATCTGTGTGATGTCGTGGCAGAGAACCTGACCGACTGCATCTTCCGTTTTTATCAGTTTCATGAAGCATATGCCCCTTTCTGTTTTATGATAAGATATCAGAGTCAAATAGTGCATACAAGATTTTTGATTGACAAATTACACAAAGCCGTGCCTGTTTTGTTCCGTTGTACGAAAATAAGAAAATCTAAGTCTGCCTGCTTTAAATATTCTCGGAGTGACGTGTACGTCTTAAATGCCCCGTCCATGGGGCATTAAGACTTTTGCTGCCGTCCATGGCAGCAAAACACTATGAATTGACAGGCAAACTAAGATTTTCTAATTTTCTTCCAAAGTCACAAAAGCAGTCTCTGTTTTGTGAAATTTGCCAGTCGTTATGTTGTGAATGCACTATTTGCCCCAACATCATCCTAATAGACGACAAATTAGGGAAGAAAGGCAGATTGTATGAAGACAAGAATTACAAAATTGCTTGGCTGCAAGTACCCGGTTATTCAGGGCGGTATGGCATGGGTTGCAGAATATCACCTTGCTGCGGCAGTGTCAGAGGCAGGGGGAATTGGTTTGATTGGTGCAGCAAGTGCACCGCCGGAGATTGTCAGGGAACAGATACGGAAAGTAAAGGAATTAACCAGTCAGCCATTTGGTGTCAATGTAATGCTTCTTAATCCGAATGCCGGGGAGGTTGCAAAAATAATTGTTGAAGAAGGGGTAAAAATTGTGACAACCGGAGCCGGAAATCCGGGAAAATTTATGGAGATGTGGAAAGCGGCAGGTGTTACCGTAATTCCGGTTGTGGCAAGTGTTGCCATGGCAAAAATGATGGAGCGTGCGGGTGCGGATGCCGTTGTGGCGGAAGGCATGGAGGCAGGCGGGCATATTGGTTCGCAGACGACACTGACACTTGTGCCACAGGTTGTGGATGCAGTAAATATCCCGGTGATTGCAGCGGGTGGAATTGCAGACGGAAGAGGAATGGCAGCAGCGTTGATGCTTGGTGCAGAAGGAATACAGATGGGAACAAGATTTGTTGTTTCAAAAGACTCCATTGTACATACAAATTATAAGGAACGCGTGATAAAAGCAAAAGATATCGATTCTGAAGTTACCGGCATGAGCACAGGACATCCAATCCGTGTTCTGAGAAATCAGATGACGAGAGATTATTTAAAATTGGAAAAAGAAGGCGCAGCTTTCGAGGAATTAGAGCAGTTGACGCTGGGTTCTTTGAAAAAAGCAGTGATAGATGGAGATATCGTACATGGAAGTGTTATGGCAGGACAGAGCGCCGGTCTTATAAAAAAAGAACAGAGCTGTAAAGAAATCATGGACGAAATAGTAGAAGAAGCAGAAAAGCTGACTGGCAGAAAGGAATAGAATACGTGGGTAAGACAGTATTTATGTTTCCCGGACAGGGAGCGCAATACATAGGAATGGGAAAAGAATTTTATGAACAGATACCAATTTGCAAAGAAGTGTATGACCTTGCAGCAGAAGTAACAGGGCTTCCTGTTGCAGAACTCTGTTTTGAAGAAAATGACAAATTAAACATTACCGAGTATACACAGATATGCATGCTTGCGACAGAGACAGCAATCTATATGGCATTAGAGCAGAATGGTTATCAGCCGGATGTTACAGCGGGATTAAGTCTCGGAGAATATGGCGCGCTGATTGCATCCGGGGTTATGACGGCGGAGGAAGCGTTTGCATTGGTCCGGAAAAGAGGAATTTATATGCAAAAAGCAGTGCCTACAGGCGGGGCAATGGCAGCGGTGCTTGGACTTGATGCAGAAAAAATAGAACAGATTTGTGAGAAAACAGAAGAAAAATTACAGAAAACGGTTTCAATTGCAAACTATAACTGTCCAGGACAAATTGTAATTTCCGGCAGCGAAGGAGCAGTACAGCAGGCGGGGGACGCGTGTAAAGAAGCTGGGGCAAAACGTGTAGTTCCATTAAAAGTCAGCGGACCATTTCATTCGGGAATGCTCACCGGAGCAGGGGAAAAATTAAAAGAAGAATTAAAAAAAGTGGAAATAAACGATAATTTCGTGCCTTATATTGCAAATGTGACTGCGGACTATGTAACCCAAAAAGAAGATGTGAAGCCACTTCTGGCGAAACAGGTTTCAGCTTCTGTAAAGTGGCAGCAGACGGTGGAGCGCCTGCTTGCAGACGGAGCAGATGAATTTGTTGAGATTGGACCGGGAAAAACGTTGAGTGGATTTGTGAAAAAAATAAACCGTGATGTAAAAGTATGTAATATCGATAAAATGGAAGATTTCATTCAGTTTATCAGCAGTCATGTAAGTGCTGAAGTATGTTAAAAATAGAAGCAGGAGCAGACAGTATGCAGGGAGAAAATAGTTTAAACGGAAAAATTGCACTTGTTACCGGGGGTGCCCGCGGAATTGGAAAAGCGATAGCAAAAACATTAGCGCGGGAAGGGGCATTTGTCATTGTAAATTATAACTATTCGAAGGAGAAGGCAGAGCAGACAGTAAAAGAGATAGAGGAAGAAAATGGGCATGCCAGTGCAGTGCAGTGCAATGTTTCTGAATATGAAGCCTGTGGAAAAATGGTGGAGGATATTATAAAAGAATACGGACGGATAGACATTCTTGTGAATAATGCAGGCATTACAAAAGATGGATTAATTATGAAAATGAGTGAGCAAGACTTTGATAAAGTAATTGCTACGAATTTAAAAGGAACATTTCATACAATCCGTCATGCCGCCCGCTATTTTTTAAAACAGAAATCAGGAACGATTATCAATATTTCTTCTGTTTCTGGTGTTATGGGAAATGCCGGGCAGGCAAATTACAGTGCAAGCAAAGCGGGAGTAATCGGACTTACAAAAAGTGTGGCAAGAGAGCTTGCGTCGCGTGGAATTACCTGTAATGCAGTAGCGCCAGGCTTTATTGCAACGGATATGACGGCAGCAATGCCAGAACATGCAAAAGAAGCTTTAAAGGCGCAGATTCCTTTACAAAGAGAAGGAACAGAGTCGGATGTAGCAGAATTAGTGGCATATCTGGCATCAGACCGTGCATCTTATGTTACAGGACAGGTTATTTCGGTGGACGGCGGGATGCATATGTAAAAAATAAAATGAGTGAGGCGAAAAGATGGAAAAAAGACGTGTCGTGGTAACAGGTATGGGAGCTATCACACCGATAGGTTTAAGCATAAATGAATTCTGGGAGTCAGTGAAAAAACAGAAAACCGGTTTTGCAGAAATTACCCGGTTTGATGCGACAAACTATAAATGTAAACTTGCAGCAGAAGTAAAAAATTTTGACGCAAAAAATTATATGGATGCAAAAGAAGCAAGGCGCATGGAATTATTTAGCCAGTATGCAGTTGCGGCCGCAAAGGAGGCAATTGCAGAGTCTGGGATAAAGTTAGAAGAGGAAGACTTATACAGAGTAGGATGTGCAATCGGAAGTGGAGTTGGAAGCTTGCAGGCAATTGAACGGGAATATACGAGACTTTTGGAAAAAGGACCGGGAAGAGTAGGACCTTTGTTTGTTCCAATGATGATTTCAAACATGGCGGCAGGAAATGTATCCATTCATTTTGGATTAAAAGGAAAAAGCATAAATGTTGTGACTGCATGTGCAACCGGAACAAATACAATCGGGGAAGCCTATCGCGCAATTCAATATGGAGAGGCAGATATTATGATTTCCGGTGGAACGGAAGGAAGTATCTGTCCAACAGCAATTGCAGGTTTTTCTTCGCTGACGGCACTTACTACGGAGACAAATCCTAAAAGATGTTCCATTCCATTTGATAAAGAGCGGAGCGGATTTGTGATGGGAGAAGGCGCGGCAGTTGTCGTTTTAGAGGAATTAGAGCATGCAAAACGGCGTGGCGCAAAAATTTATGCTGAGGTGGCCGGATATGGATGTTCTTCGGATGCATATCATATTACATCACCGGCAGAAGACGGAAGCGGTGCGGCAAGAGCCATGCTAAATGCAATCGACGATGCAGGAATTTCAAAAGATGAGGTGGAGTATATTAATGCGCATGGAACATCGACGCATCACAATGATTTGTTTGAAACAAGGGCAATAAAGCTTGCGTTTAAAGAACATGCAAAAGAAATAAAAATTAATTCCACAAAATCAATGGTCGGCCATATGTTAGGTGCGGCAGGTGCAATCGAGTTCATCACCTGTGTAAAAGAAATACAGGACAATTATATTCATGCAACCGTAGGTTATGAAATACCGGATGAGGAATTAGATTTAGATTATTGCAGAGAACCGGCAGAGTTAAAGATTAATTATGCACTGAGCAATTCTTTAGGATTCGGCGGACATAATGCAAGTATTCTGTTGAAAAGATATGAGTAAAAAAAGGAGACAATATGTCAGTTTTATATACAGAGCAGATTATGGAAATTCTTCCGCATCGTCAGCCGATGCTTCTCATTGATACCGTGGAGGAAATCGAGTATGGAGTTTATGCAGTGGCGAAAAAGTGTGTCAGCTTTAATGAACCTTTTTTTGCGGGGCATTTTCCGAAAGAGCCGGTAATGCCAGGGGTTCTTATTATTGAAGCACTTGCCCAGACAGGAGCGGTTGCAATTTTAGGAAAAGAAGAAAATCGCGGTAAAACAGCATATTTTGCAGCGATAAATGCAGCAAAATTTAAAAGAAAAGTGATACCGGGAGATGTTCTGACGTTAAAAACAGAGATTATAAAACAAAAAGGAACAGTCGGAATTGGAAAAGCTGTTGCAAAGGTTGGAAACGAAGTTGCATGTGTTGCGGAATTAACCTTTGCAATACAGTAGGTTTACATAATTCATGATAATAGTATGACTTGGAAAGGAATATAGTATGCCGGCAATTTTAAGACGAAGAAAGTTGATTTCTTTAAAAGCAGATGAAAAAAAGAGAGCTGAAACATTTTATAGAAAAGAAGAAACAGAAGCGGAAAAAATGACACCCTCATTTGCAGGAAAAGACAGCATAAAAGAAGGGGCAGTAATTGTATGTCCTGCCTGCAAACGCGAAGTGAATAAGCAGGAAGTTGAGAAAAATAAATATGTGTGCTATGAATGTGGAAACTATTTCAGGGTACGAACGAAAAACAGAATAAAAATGGTTGCCGATGCAGGGACATTTGAGCCGTGGTTTGAATATCTGGAGTCTGAAAATCCGCTGGACTTTCCGGAATACGAGGAAAAAATCGAGGCTGCAAAGGAAAAGACCGGACTTCATGAGGCGGTAACGATTGGTTATTGTAAAATTTATGGAGAGGATACTGTTTTAGGAATTTGCGATGCAAGGTTTTTAATGAGCAGTATGGGACATGTGGTAGGAGAAAAAATTGCACTATCGGTAGAACGGGCAACGGAAAGGAAACTTCCGGTTATTCTTTTTTGCTGCTCCGGCGGGGCAAGAATGCAGGAGGGAATTATATCTTTAATGCAGATGGCAAAAACATCTGCCGCCTTAAAAAAGCATTCCGATGCAGGTCTTTTATATGTACCGGTGTTAACAGACCCGACAACCGGCGGGGTGACCGCAAGTTTTGCAATGTTAGGTGATATCATTTTAGCAGAACCGAAAGCACTGATTGGCTTTGCAGGACCAAGAGTAATTGAACAGACCATCGGACAAAAACTGCCGGAGGGCTTTCAAAAAGCAGAGTTTCAATTGGAGCATGGCTTTGTGGATGCAATTGTAGAGCGAAAAGATTTAAAAATGACGCTGAACCGAATTTTAAAAATGCATGAAAAAAAATCCGGTTTTGCAAATTTTAATCCGTTCCGGGCGGAGGACAGTTATGAGCCGACAGAGCTTATGAGGGAACGTGCAGCGAGGGCAAAATCACTTTCTCCATGGGAAAAGGTAAAAGCAGCACGTAAAGTCGACAGACCAGCTGCCACAGATTATATCAATTTCATTTTTGATGAGTTTATGGAGCTGCATGGTGACCGCTATTTTAAAGATGACTCCGCAATTGTGGGTGGTATTGCATATTTAGATGGACAGCCGGTGACAGTAATTGGAGTAGAAAAAGGAAAAGATTTTAAAGACTGCATGAGACACAATTACGGAATGCCGTCACCGGAAGGATACAGAAAAGCAATTCGTCTTATGAAACAGGCAGAAAAGTTCCAACGTCCAATTATTACATTTGTAAATACTGCGGGAGCTTATTGCGGAATGGAGGCAGAAGAACGTGGACAGGGGGAAGCAATCGCAAGAAATCTGTATGAAATGTCTGCCTTAAAAGTACCGGTGCTTTGCATTATGATTGGAGAAGGCGGCAGTGGAGGCGCATTAGCGTTAGCGGTAGGCAATGAAGTATGGATGATGGAAAATGCAACCTACTGTGTTCTTTCGCCGGAAGGATTTGCTTCTATTTTGTGGAAAGACGGAAAACGTGCAAAGGAAGCAAGTGAGATTATGAAAATCACAGCGCAGGATTTAAAGAAATTAAATATAATTGAAAAAATAATTCCGGAATACGGTGTGGCGGATGGAAAAGCCTGTGACTCAATTGCAAAATATTTAAAAGGAAATATAAAAGATTTTTTGAAAAGACAGGAGAAAAAAAGCGGGGAAACACTTGCAAAAGAACGATATATGAGATTTCGTAAATTCTAAAAAGCGAGGAAAAACATGAAAATAAAGATTACAGGAACGGGGAGCTGTCTCCCGGAACTTTGCGTTACTAATGACGATTTGAGCAAATGGATAGACACATCGGACGAATGGATCAGAACGAGAACCGGCATAAGCAAACGACATATTGCAGTTGAGGAAACGACAAGCAGTATGGCGTCGGAGGCAGCAGAAAAGGCATTGGAAGATGCCGGAATAAGTAGTGCAGAGATAGATATTATTATTGCAGCAACAATTTCAGCAGACAAACATCTTCCGGGGCTTGCATGTGAGGTGCAGAAAAATATTGGTGCAGAAAATGCAGTTGCATTTGATATAAATGCTGCGTGTTCAGGTTTTCTTTTTGCGATGAATACTGCAGCAATGTATTTGCAGAATGGCGAATATAAAAATGCGCTTGTAATTGGCGCGGAAACACTTTCTAAAATGATAGACTGGACAGACCGCAGCACATGTGTGCTTTTCGGGGATGGTGCGGGTGCAGCAGTGCTTTCAGCAGGGAAGGAGGAAGGAATTTTGTCAATGATACAGCATTCCGACGGAAGCAGGGGAGATGTGTTAAGCTGTCCTGCAAGAAAAGGAAACAACCCATACAAAAAGGGAGATACTTCGTTAGCTTATATTTCCATGGACGGACAGGCGGTTTATCGTTTTGCTGTGAAAACGGTTCCGGAAGTGATAAAAGATGCGGTGGATAAAGCAGGAATGAGGTTAGAAGAAATTGATTTATTTCTTCTGCATCAG
Source organism: uncultured Roseburia sp. (assembly GCA_934307185.1). Lineage (GTDB taxonomy): Bacteria > Bacillota > Clostridia > Lachnospirales > Lachnospiraceae > Roseburia. The sequence goes on along the minus strand of CAKRCJ010000072.1, from coordinate 1,161 downwards.
GCAAATTACAGAATTATTGACTCAGTTGCAAAAAGGTTAGGACAGCCGATGGAAAAGTTTCCGGTAAATCTTTTTGATTGTGGAAATATTTCTGCTGCCAGTGTACCAATTTTGCTTGATAATGTGAATAAACATGGTATGATGACTAAAGAAATGAAAATTGTACTGGCAGGATTTGGTGCCGGACTCACATGGGGAGCAACGGTGTTAAACTGGTAGCGCAGCAGAAATAGGAGTATATGGATGACAACAGATGAAACATTGAATGAATTATTGGTCAGATTGTTTAAAGACATCATGGAAATTGAGGGAAAATGTCTTGTCACAGAAGAATTTAAGGACATCAGCTATAATGATTTTCATGTAATCGAAGCAATTGGGACGGAAGAACCAAAAAGTATGACCACAGTGGCAAAATTAATGAATGTAACCACCGGCACATTGACAAAAGCAATGGATGGTTTGACGAAGAAGGGATATGTCATCCGCGAGAGGAGCACAAAAGACAAGCGTGTCGTATGGGTTTATCTCACAGAAAAAGGAAAAGCGGCATACAGACATCATGAAGAGTTTCATCATGAAATGATTGCACAGATTAAAAGTCAGCTCACAGAACAGGAAACACCAATCCTTATCTATGCGTTGGCAAAACTGGCAGATTATTTTCGTTTTGTATATAAAGGGGAAAAAGAATAAAGAAAGCATGTATAGCTGGATGGAAGAATGTACAAAATTTTTCTGCCCGGCTATTTATTATTGTTGAATTTGCGGGAAATATTAGTGTGATGAATAATAAATATAACTACAGAATATAAAAAGTAAAATACATTGACTTTTTTTATGCAAAATGAATAATTCTATATCAAATCTTGCAAAAAAACAGCATAATCATTGGAAAACTTCACTAAATTAAAGGAATAAAGAAAAAAATATTGCGTCCTCCTGCATTTTATAATAAAATATACGTGTTGACAAAGAAAATGCAGCCTGAGAAACGGAAAATGATAGCTGTGGCAGAGGTTCCCGGCAAAAAATTGTTTTTCATAAAAATGTGGCTGTAAATATATTAGCGAATAAAGGAGATTAAAAAATGGGATACGTTGATGAAGTACTCGCAAAAGTAAAAGAAAAAAATGCTTCAGAACCTGAATTTTTACAGGC
>CAKRCJ010000071.1 GCA_934307185.1 uncultured Roseburia sp. | reverse complement strand
TACGATAAGAAAATGTCTATAAATTTCCAACACTTCAAACCCATAAGCAAAACTAAAAGAAGCCTCACTCATTATTGAATGAAGCCTCTACTTTTATGATATCCTGTAAATCTACTTAGTTCATATCAATATTTTTCAGTTAATCCATTCGGTTACTTTACTTTTCAGTACGGATGTGATATCTGCAGAAAGCGTCTCCAGTTTATGTCAATGCACCAATTTATTTAATTATTTTGCTTGAAAATCAAGTGTTTATACCAGATTTTCCGGTGGGAAAGTTGAGTAATATCTTTATGGGGATTTTTTTAGATTTTTATAAGAAAATCACACATTATTTCTCATTGACGGAAAAACTTTTCCGTAGTAGAATTGTTACATTATACTTTTTTAGAAAGTGAGTGAACAAGATGAGTATTTTCCAGAAAAAACTGACGGTGAACGAAGCGATTAACAAAGCCCATACTTCTGAAAATGCCATGTTAATCGACTGCCGTTCCAAAGATGAATTTAACCACGGTCATGTCGGCGGCGCTGTCAATATTCCATTGGATAAGATTACCGAAGACCGGATTTTAAGGAGATTTCCGGATAAGGAAACTTCTCTTTATATTATTGGCAGTTACAATTTCCGACCGGAAAAAGCGGTAAAAGCCTTCAAAAAACTTGGCTATAAAAATGCCATTTTCGGTGGAAATATGGAGGAGCATTTCGGGCTGCTGAAAAAATAACTGCCTACCGGTTCACTGATGATTTTTTATACAGGTCCATAAAATATCGGATATAGTTTTCATTACTTCTGTAGTAAAAACCATATTCGATATTTTTTGTATCTGTGATTGGAATGACCGTTAGATTTTCTAAGCTGCACCCAAAAACAGAAAATTTATGTCAATATTTATTTTGTACTAGGGAAATCAACCCATACCTCATATGCTACCACCCCACCATCATACTGAACAAACGAACCGCCATCATACTCGGCAGACGAATGACTGCCATCACTATATCCCTTAGTAATACGGCTACTCTGTTGACATGCCATACAGGCTCCATTTACTACGATATTGTCTGAAGTCCAATCTCCGGTTCCCTGTTCAAACACGTTTCATACATTCGTGTGACAAATGCACGAACTCCCGCCTCGTCGGCTGCCTGCACTGTCTCTGGAAATACAGCCAATAAACTAACACTTACCAGTATCGCCATTAAAAATGCCGTTACTTTGCTAAAAGTATTTTTTTCATTTCTCTTTTCTCCCTTGTGATGTTTTCGTTTTAACAGCAAATCATTCATACATAAAAATATAGCATTTTATTTTAGTTTCCACAATGATTGTCCGTTTACAAATCACAGAATTGCCTCACTCAGAAGAAGATCATCTATTTCAAATATTCGATTAATTCCTCGCACCGCTCCATCGTAAGCTCTGCAAGTTTTTGATAGTAGTCCATCTGTGCTGAAGAACCATTGTTTTCTTCAAGAATTTCATTGCCTGCTGCTTCCTTGTCTGCAATCCACTGCCTCTGTTCGTCAAGAATTTCATTGAATTTTTCTTCCGCTGTGTTGTATTTTATGAGATGCCAGATGAGGTTGAGACAATCGTCACTGTTTTCATACATCAACTGTGAGTAATTATCCATTTCCACTTGTGTTGCTGCATTAGTGGCAAGTTGTGCTTCCAATTCCTCATATGATGTTTTATAATTTTCCAAATTCATTTTTGCTTCTTCATATGGCGTCTGTCTTATATAAGAATAAATTCCGTATTGCATTTCTTCATTCACAATGATCGGAATTGTCAGTTTATCTGCTGTCTGGTCCTCACTGTCATCATTTGCCGGATGGTTTGCGCTTTGTACCCAGAAATATACTTCTTCCGACAGCTCACTTACCGGTGCGCCCGGAAGATATACTTTAAATGTGTCTGTACCGTCTAATCCATAGACATCTGTGTAAATATATTTTACATTATCCACAATTTCTTCTTCCCCGGGTGTATTCGCATAGGAAATGTCTGCCATCTTCATTTCGTAGGTATAATCATTAATCTTTGTCAGATCCGTAAAATCTCCTGAAAAGCTGCAGTAATATATGGTTCCATTCTCATAGCCTTCCCCAACGTCTCCCATATCCGAATCATGATACATTCCTGTAAAAGAACCATCCTTTTCTATTTCAAAATCGGTAGACCAGCCTCCTGCACCACTGCAGAATTGGAATGTATATTTTGACAGGTCCTCAAATGTAAGGTCTGTGGTTTCGTTTTTGTCTGAGACTTGTTCTGTACTTTTTTCCGCGTCTGCCGTGTTTTTGTCTGTGGCTTCTTCCTTCGTATTGTTTTTCTTTTGTTCCGGTTTTGCCTGACTTTCCACCGTTTCCTGATTTGTCATCTGGTCTGCATTGTTTTCTGCGGTATCTGTTGTCTGTGTGTTTCCACATGCTGCAAGTGATACTGCAAGCATTCCGGTTATTATAAATGTAACTAATTTCTTTTTCATTTTTTGTGCCTCATTTCTGCACCTTCTCCTGTTTTATCCTATAGTTGCAATAACAGGGTTTTCTGGCTGCTTTTTTATTTTAGCATTGAGCTGATAGAATGACAATTGTTACAACCTGCCAGATTATGATAAAATAATCTTGATTATTTGCAGTTGTTCCTTACATTAATTGTTCAGAACTCCAAAACGTGAAACACTATTTAAGAAAGCAGGTGAACCCATGATTTTACAGACAGGCATGCGCACCGATATCCCGGCATTTTATGCGGACTGGTTTGCAAACCGGATAAAAGAAGGCTATGTCCTTGTCCGCAATCCATATAACCCGGTACAGGTAACAAAATACCGTCTCGACCCTGCCGTCGTAGACCTTATCGGCTTCTGCTCAAAAAATCCGGCGCCAATGTTAAAATATATGGATTTATTAAAACCCTTCGGCATGTACTGGTTTGTGACAATCACGCCATATGGCACCGACATTGAACCTCGCGTCCCGAAAAAAGAAAAAGTAATTGATACCTTTCTCACGCTCTCCGATATTGTCAGTCCCGATGCAATGGGCTGGCGCTATGACCCGATTTTTTTGAATGAAAAATATACGATAGATTACCATTTGAAAACCTTCGAACACATGGCAGCGCGCTTAAGCGGCGCGACAAAAACCTGTGTCATCAGTTTTATTGACCTGTATCAGAAGGTAAGAAAAAATTTTCCCGAAGTAAAAAGTGTGCCAAAAGACGAGCGGATTTTTCTTGGAAAAAAAATGATTAAAATTGCTGCCGGCTATGGAATGACAATCCGCCCGTGCGGAGAGGGAGACGAACTGGCGCCTTTTGGTGCAGACTGCAGCGGCTGCATGACGCAGAAAGTTTATGAAACTGCCCTCCACACTTCCTTAGCTTTTCCCAAAAAGCAGCCGCTTCGAAAAGAATGTGCCTGCTTTCTCGAAAGCGACATCGGGGCTTATAATACCTGCCCACATCTGTGCCGCTACTGCTATGCAAACTATGATGAGCAGACAGTATGCCAGAATTATGTAAACCGCAATCCGCACTCTCCTCTTTTAATTGGAAATGTGCGCCCAGAGGATACCATTCATGAAGCAGAACAGAAAAGCTGGATTAATGGGCAGATGAGTTTGTTTCCTTTTCTTTTACCATAAAAAATGGAGAGAAAATTCCATCATTTTCTCTCCACTTTTTATTATAGGCATAAAACTGCCGCTTTTCAAGACTACTAATTTTTTGCAATACTTGTCATAATGTCTACTATATCAACCATCAAAAGGAGTACACACTATGATAAACGGATATTCCAAAAACGGAATGGGAAAAATTTGTCTTGGCACACATTTAGGTGACTTTTCAGAGGTAGTTTCCGAGCAGTATAAAAACGCAATTACATACGCTCTGCAAAATGGCATTACAACAATTGACGGTGCGATTAATTACCGCGGCATGTGTTCGGAAAAAGATGAGGGAATAGCAATCCGAACTTTAATTGAAAAAAATCTGTTAAACCGCGAGGATTTCTGCATCACCTCAAAGGCAGGGCTGCTTTTCGGAGATGTGCGCGCCGGCAGAAATCCGCAGAAATATCTGACTGAGGTTTTAGAGCCAGCCGGAATTACCAAAAACGATTTTTTTGAATATGAAGGATTATATCAGACACTTACTCCTGCCTTTTACGAAATTGCCTTAGAACAGTCATTGCAAAATCTCGGGCTGAAAACGTTAGATGTCCACTATATCCATATCCCGGAAATTGCCCGCCTCTACCTGACGGAAGATGAATTTTATTCTAAAATGGAAGTCTTATTTGCATGGTATGAAAAACAGGTACAGGCTGGAAAAATAAGATACTATGGCATTGCAACCGAATTTTTAATTGAAGAACCACACGAAGCAAAATGGCATTTTGAAATAGAAAAACTAAAAGCCTGCGCCGATAAGGCTTCCAATAAAAACAGCCATTTTAAATATGTCCTGTTTGAATACAATTTATTATGCCCTTACGCAAAAACCGTAAAAAATCAGACTGTTTGCAATACAACTCTTTCTTTTGCAGATGCATGTAAAACACTTGGTTTTGAAACAGTTGCCAGCATGCCTTTTGCCATGGGGGACGGCTTAAAAAAATATTCCGTCAGAGAACTTTTACTTTTTGCCTTAAACGGCGCCGACCACGTCATCGTTGGAAGTAAAAATACCGACCATATAAGAGAAATCCTAAGCATCAGTCACTCCTAACTCATTGAATATTGACCTTGCCGCTTTCATCTTGAAAATGAGAGCGGTGTTGGAGATATTACGTTATATCACGTATTTTGCGGCATCGACCTTGTCTATAATGATATGCATATGGAGATAAAGCAGATGAACATAACCTATGATAGATCAACAAGCTCAGACATTGAATATTTATATCAATTGAGCAAACAACAAATTGATGACTACGAAAACATTGAATGTATGGATTATGAGAAAGTTCTGAACTGGGTTCACAAAAAGATAGAAAACTCTATCGACGAATACACCACAATCTATATTGATGGAAAGAAAGCAGGATATTACCATTTTTACAAAAATGAAGCTGGCTTGTATGAGCTTGATGATTTATATATTTTTTCTCAATTTCAGAGCCATGGCATTGGAACCACAATAATCCGGAAGTGTTGTTCATCGATTGATGAAGCAGTCGTATTATATGTGTTCATCAAAAACCAAAGAGCCGTATCGCTCTATCAAAGACTCGGTTTTGATATTATAGAAACGATTAAAAATAGCAGGTACATTATGAGGATGCGCCGCTAAAAGAGGAAATGGCTGTCGCAGAAAGCATTCATCTCCTAAAATAGTCGATATTTTAGGAGATAATTTTATTTTTACAAAATCGACATAAACCACTCTACCGTCTTCGGGTCATAGTGGGAGAAGAATAAGCTCTCGCCGCCGTCTAACGCTTCAATTGCTGCCATATCTTCTGCGGTCAGCGTGAAGTCAAATAAATCAAAGTTCTGCTGCATACGCTCTTTGTGAACTGATTTCGGAATAACTACGACATCACTCTGCAATAAGAAACGGAGTGCGGTCTGTGCGGCTGTTTTACCATATTTTACGCCGATTTCTGTCAGTACCGGATTGGTAAACATATCTTTTCTTCCCTCTGCAAATGGTCCCCAGGACTCAATCTGACAGCCATATTTTTTCAGATATTCTTTTGCAACCTTCTGCTGCTGGAATACGTGGGTCTCAATCTGGTTGACCGCAGGTTTTACCTTTGCAAAATGCTCAATATCTAGATAACGGTCCGGTCCAAAGTTGGAAACACCGATGGCACGGATTTTTCCAGCCTCGTAAAATTCTTCCATTGCCCGGTAAGTTCCATAGTAATCACCAAACGGCTGATGAATAAGCAGTAAATCAAGATATTCTGTCTGTAACTTCTTCATAGACTCCTCGATAGAAGCCTTTGCCTTTTCATATCCTGCATTCGTAATCCATACTTTTGTGGTAAGGAAAAACTCTTCTCTTGGAAGTCCACTTTCTTTTAATGCTGCACCAACGCCTTCCTCATTTCCGTAAGCCTGTGCGGTATCAATGCTTCGATAACCGATTTCAATTGCGTCCAACACACAGTGTTTTGTATCCTCTGCCGGTGTCTGATAAACACCGTATCCTAATTTTGGCATTTTAATTCCATTATTTAATGTTACATATTCCATTGTCACTACCTCCAATATTTTGAAATCTGACTGCATAATTACAAAAATCTCATACCAGAAAAAAATATGATTTTATCATATGGATTTTGCAATTATTTTTATATCTACAATTCGTACTTTACATTCTTTTTCTTTGAAAGTACACTATTTATATTGGAATGTGCTTTTCAGAATATGAAAACTGGATTTATGCAAATTAACCCTGTCACTTTAAGGAGAATATCATGCTGAACTTAGAAGAATTAGAGCACCTCGTTGCCTTTGCCGACTGCGGCACACTATCAAAAGTAGCGGAGGAATTTCATATTTCCACGCCCTCTGTCACCCGCTCCATGCAAAATATAGAGCTTGCATTTGGCGTGCCGCTTTTCCACCGCAGCAAAAATAAAATTGAATTAAACGAAACCGGGCAGTTTGCCGTCACTTGCGCCAGAAAACTGTTACAGGAAACGGAGCAGACGCTTTCACAGGTGCGCGCCTTTGACGAGCGTCAGAAAACAATTATTGTAAAATCCTGTGCCCCTGCCCCGCTTTGGGAGCTTTTAAAAAAGCTTGGTTCTTCCCACCCCGGCATGACAATCTCCTCCGGCATCTGCCAGAACGACGAAGTGCTGCAATTTTTAAAGCAGGAGGCATGCGACTTTGCCATTCTGCCTTTTTCTGTCACTTTGCCAGACTGGAGAGTAAAAGAATTTATGACGGAACAGCTTTTTGTCTGCATTCCAAAAGCACATGAGCTTGCCGGATATTCCTCGCTTCACTGGAATGATTTAAACGGCTTTAACTTTCTTCTCCGCACAGAATTAGGTTTTTGGGACACACTCTGCCGGGAAAAAATGCCGGCTTCCAAATTTCTGGTGCAGTCTGATGATGCCGTATTTGATGAGCTGGTGAATGCTTCCACGCTGCCCTGCTTTACGACAGATTATTTTCTGAACCGTAACAGCATGTACCCAGACCGTGTGAATGTCCCGATTGCAGATGAAGGTGCGATTGTGACTTTTTATCTCATTGAGAATGTTGCAAAAAACAATTTTAATATTTAGGAGAAACAAAAATGAACACCACACAGGAAGCGCTCAAAGCAGCTTTTATAAAGTTATATACAAAAAAACCTTATGAAAAAATAACCATCAAAGAACTTTGTCTTGCCGCTCTGCGGCAATATCCCAGCCCGAGTCCTGAACAAATTTATCGTCCGAGCGCAGGTTCATTGTCATTGGTGCGCCGCATTTGGGGCATTTTGGAATTAATTCTGACGGGATTTTCATACCAGCCTCTTTCTCCTGTGGAAAAACAAATTTTCCTTCTTTTCCTCTGACAAATCCCTGGCTTTCCATCATTTTCTCAATCATTTCCCGATTATCATAAGTCTTTTTGCAACACGGTCTGCTGCACTGAAACAAGCCATAATCTCCCTGCGTATAAAACAGCCGGTTTTTGTCAAAGCCCGCCTTCTGAAAACAGTGGTTGACATTTGTTGTGAGTACAAAATAGTCTTTATACACAGAGTATTCCCTAAGCGAAACCGGAAAAAGCATGATGCCGATTATTCAGGCAATGGAGGAATGGGGAACTGCTTATAAAAATAATAAAATATAAAAAATGCAGTGAACCCGTTTTTTTCCGGGAACACTGCATTTTCACTAAAAAGTGATAAAAGTAACATTTACTGATATTATGATGCCCAATTCTAGCATCAGCTTTCTATCTTCTTCCGATGCAAATATCTCATAACCTCTTAAAATATTACTAAAAGTAATTAACTTATTTTCCAGCTTTTCAGATTTTGTAATTTTAATTATATGCAGTTTCTGGTAGTTAAAAGTTATTAAAATTATGTACTTTTCTATGCCCAAAATAATATTTAAAAATAGAAGCAACTTTATAGCGGCATTCATAAAATATAAAAAAAGCATATTTTCTAATTCATTAATGTGTACAATACTTCCTGTTATCACTGTACAGATTACCTGAACTCGCTTATATGCCTGTTATTATTAATAGCTTTTTTCTGGGGGAATATAACCTGTCCTACTATAAATTTTATGAATACCAAATAACGTATCAATGGATAAATACTACTTGGAGCTGATAAATTTTAACAAAAACACGCTGATTTGACTAAACAAATTATAACGCCGTTTTTTATATTTATACCCACTTCTCTCTATTGAGAAGACAATTGAAAACAGCTTATCTACAATAAGATATACAACTTATTTTAACTTTTAAGATTAAATGAAAGTGAGGTTATAGCTATGAATGACTTATTAAAAAAAATCTACAGTGAAATACTTATATATGAAAAAGATATTATAACTACAAATCAAAAGGCAGATGAAGCCATATACAAGTTACTGAAAACATATCAGAAAAGTCTAACAGATGATGAATATGAAAAAATCAAAGAAATTACATTTTCTGTTACATCAATCGCTGAACAAGCTGGATTTGAGAATGGTATACGATTCACAATTAAATTAATACATTCATTATTCAAAGATTAAAGTAGATCAATCATTTTTAAAATTCTGTTTTTTTTATCGGCATCACAATATTTTATTTTATCCATAATCTTATCATCTAACGTTTTTTCTTTGCTTTTATCAATTTTATAGGTATATTCCCCACTAATGAAATAATCAATACTACATTCAAGGATATTGGCAATTTTCACAAGGGCGGTAAGAGACGGGTTTGCACGACCACATTCAATATTTGAGATATGGCTTGGATTCACATCCAAAGATTTTGAGATAAATTCTTGTGTTATACCCAATTCCTGTCTGCGTTCCTTTATCTTTAATCCAATAGCCTTGAAATCTAAATCAGTCATAGGGTATCTCCATTCTCAATAATATGACTCAATTCTAAGGTATTACTTCTTTTATAATAATAATCTATAACAAATTATAATTAGCTATAAATAATGTTTTTATCTAAAAGCGACGATATAATAAATATAAAAATCAAGGAACAGATTCTTTATATAAAACTTATAGAGGAGAACTGATATCCTTAATTTCCAGCCCGAAATAGCCCTAAAAGCATCTCAGGCTGGAAATTTACATGTTATTGGCACCTTGAATCTGT
>CAKRCJ010000070.1 GCA_934307185.1 uncultured Roseburia sp. | reverse complement strand
GGTCGGACCGAAATACCGCCCAATCACTTCTGAATATTTAGATTACGATGAAGTATGGGATAAATACAAAGATATGATGAAATGGTTAGCAGGTGTATATGTGAATGCATTAAATATCATTCATTACATGCATGACAAATACTGCTATGAAAAATTAGAGATGGCATTGCATGATAAAAATGTAAGAAGATGGTTTGCAACCGGTATTGCAGGATTTTCTGTTGTTGCCGATTCGCTTTCCGCTATCAAATATGCGAAAGTAAAACCAATCCGCGATGAGAACGGTGTTGCTATTGATTTTGAAATTGAAGGAGATTTCCCGAAATATGGAAATGATGATGACCGTGTCGATGAGATTGCAAAACAGGTACTTCATACTTTTATTGGATATGTAAAAGGAAATCACACCTACCGTGGCGGTATCCAGACAACCTCTATTTTGACAATTACCTCCAACGTTTCCTATGGAAAAAATACAGGTGCAACTCCGGACGGAAGAAAGAAAGGTGTTGCATTTGCACCGGGAGCAAATCCAATGCATGGACGCGATACCAACGGCGCAGTTGCATCGTTAGCATCAGTAGCAAAAATTCCATTTATGGATTCACAGGACGGAATTTCAAATACCTTTACGATTGTTCCGGATGCATTGGGAAAAGATGAGGACGGACAGAAAAATAACCTTGTTGCAATGTTAGACGGTTATGCCGCACAGGGTGGACATCACTTAAATGTAAACGTATTAAACCGCGATACATTGTTAGATGCACAGAAGCACCCGGAGCTGTATCCACAGCTTACAATTCGTGTATCGGGATATGCGGTTAACTTCATCAAACTGACAAAAGAGCAGCAGGATGAGGTCATTGCACGTACCTTCCATGAGAGAATGTAGAAGAAAGAGGAGAACAACATGGGGAAAATTCACTCGTTAGAAACATTTGGCACTGTAGACGGTCCGGGTGTACGATTTGTCGTATTTTTCCAGGGGTGTCCGATGCGCTGCCAGTATTGTCATAATCCGGATACCTGGGAGATAGGGGACGGAAAGGAAATGACTGCCGATGAAATCATAAGCCGTTTCGAGCGCAACCGTTCTTTCTATCAGACTGGCGGAATTACTGCAACGGGTGGAGAACCCATGCTCCAGCTTGATTTTTTGACGGAGCTATTTGTAAAGGCAAAAGAACATGGTATTCATACCTGTCTGGATACTTCAGGTATTCTGTTTCCTGGAATGCCTTCTGAAAAAAAATTGGCAGAGCCAATGGATAAGATAGAAAAACTTATGGCCGTGACAGACCTTGTAATGCTTGATATTAAGCATATCAATGATACCGGACACCGGAAACTCACCGGACAGTCGAACACCAATATTCTCGCATTTGCCAGATATCTTGATTTCATTGGAAAACCGGTCTGGATTCGTCATGTAGTCGTACCGGGCATTACATTTGACGAAGAAGAATTGACGGAACTTGGAAAGTTTTTAAAGATATTGCATAATGTAGAAAAATTAGAAGTTCTTCCATATCATTCGATGGGAAAAGTGAAATACGATAACCTTGGAATGGATTACGTTTTAAAAGACACGCCACAGCTTACAAAAGCGGAGGCGAAAGAAGCGGAAAAAATCATTCTTGAAGCGATGAAATAATCAGGATTGCATATGATGATAAAAGCGATTAACAAGAGTAAGATATCATGTTAGATTGTATGTAATGAAAAGCATAAGAGCTTTTGCGGTGACAGTGAGGAGCTACCCGTCCCGGCTTTGCGGGCAATAGAAATACAAAGTTAGTCTCTGCCTATGGAATTATCATAGGACTGCTTCCAGAATTGCAATTCAAAAAAGAAAATGAGTGCCTGAGCCTGACAGCTCAGGCATTTTTCTTCTAAAGAAAAGGAAGTCTTATGAAACATTTTACTCCCCAACCGTCCCAGACCACAACACAATCGGACCATCTGAAAAAATCATATCAGTACCGTCTATCATGCGCAGATACCGTCCGGTAATCTCATAAGTTGCGGAATGAATATTACTTATTCCTCCACAATCTGCCCCTTATTCTCAAGCAGCATCTGCTCAAATTCATCAATTGGAACAGGCTTGGAATAATAATAGCCCTGTAAGAAGGTTGCGTCATATTGGCAGATATAGTCACGTACCTCTTCATCTTCAATGCCTTCAATGCAGGTATCTGTATCCGTCCGGTTGGCATAATCTACAATGGACTGAACCATTGCCTGATTTTGTGGTTTATTTTTAATGCCTTTTATGAAGCTCATATCTACCTTTAATTCATCAAAGGGAAGCTCTAACGCAAGGCTTAAAGAGCTGTTTCCGGTTCCAAAGTCATCTAGGGCAACTTTAATTCCGTGGGAATGGAAAAAGTGAATCTCCTGTTTTAAAAAATTAACGTCGAGATTACGGCAGCGTTCGGTTAATTCAAGACATAATTCGTCGGGATTGGTATTTGTTTCTTCTATTATATTTAAAACGGTATCTTTAAATTCCCTCCGCTCTAACTGGGCAGCGGCAATGTTGACATTTACGAAAAAGTCAGGAATAATTTTACGTATTCTTTTTACATCCTCTAGTGAAGTGCGTAAAATCCAGTTTCCTAAATCAAAAATACAAGGGTCTTCCTCCAGCCACTCCATGAACACGCCTGGAGAGATAATGCCAAACGGTTCAAATTCCCAGCGGATTAATGCTTCCATGCCGCAGATTTTTCCTGTTTTTGTATTGGCGATTGGCTGGTAAAAAATGCGGAAACCTTCAAAATTACTGGTGGCACACTGATGAATAAGACCGATTAATTCAAACTGGTTTTTATTGTCTCCACATATTTCATCATTAAAAATAACAAGGTCTCCATGATGGGCGTATCTGGAGTGATTGACTGCGTAAGTAAGGCGGCTTCGAACCGCGTTTGTTTCTGTCATATAGGAGTCTAAGAAAATTGCACCGGCAGAAATCCGGATTGGAATTCGTTTGCCTTCTACTTCAATCACATTTGCGAGTGCATTCACGATATTATCATAAGTATGATATAATTCATCCCGGCTGATATTTGTAAAACTGATAGCAAATTTGGCACCGGAGAGACGATACACATAACCGAAGCTGCGAACGAGGTGAATGAGCTCTTGTGCAACACAGTTTAATATTTTGTCAGAAAAAGCAGCACCGTACATCACATTAATATGGCTGAACTGGTCAAGACCAATTTTTAAAATAGCACTTTTGCCAGATTGCCCAAGAAGAGAAGAAATCTCGCGGTTTAAAGCCGGTACTGTGTGTAGACCGGTAATTGGGTCGACCTCGTCTGAAATACTGAAATTATTGTAACGGATAATAAGCACAAAAGGATTTTGTTCTGCATCATAAAGCATCTGTGCCATAGCACTGATTCTGGTGTAAGTGTTACCGTCTTTTAAACGATATTCCCATGGCTCATCGAGATGAAGACCCTTGATGCGGTCTTTAAAGCCCTGCTTAAAATCATCGACATCTTCCGGATGAAGGGAGTGGGAAGTTTTTTCCTTCCCACGTATAACGTAATTTTCTTCCATACCCAAAAAATCCATAGCACTCGGAGACCACCAGGTAATATCGGTTTTTAAGTTGGTAATGGATAAGTATGATTTTTTGGAAAGGGAAGTGACAGCGCTTACAATATCTGGAAATTGTATATTAATATCTTCCCAAAATGTTCTTTCATTTAAATCGGTTTTGCAATTTTTCATAGACAATCCTCACAATATATCTCATATGTCTGACATTATATCATATTATGAAATTTTTTTCGAGATTTTTAGACAAAACATTTAATCTGTATAAATACGGATTTACCAAGCTTGACAACCCATTTCCCTGCGCTTATACTGCTAACGTAACGAAGTATGCCTATTTTTTGCTTCATTATTTATAGATAGAAACGAGGATAACAGATGGAGAAAAAAGCGGTCATTCAATTTGACCATTTCAGCTTCCAGTATTTTAGCCAGGCGGCACCGACACTTCATGATATCAACCTCGCGATTTATGAGGGAGAAAAAGTTTTGATTGTCGGACCGAGCGGCAGCGGAAAAAGCACCATGGGACACTGTATCAATGGTCTGATTCCAAATTCCTACAAGGGTGAAATGCAGGGAAGCATCAGCATTTCAGGAAAAAAGACAACGGATATGAGTATTTTTGAACTGTCGAAGAAGGTGGGAACGGTATTGCAGGATTCAGACGGTCAGTTTGTAGGATTATCTGTCGGTGAAGATATTGCGTTTGCACTTGAAAATGACTGCATGGAACAGCAGCAGATGAAAGAGACAGTTCAAAAGGCTGCGGACATGGTTGATATGGGAAAGCTTTTAAAATCTTCCCCCTATGAGTTGTCCGGAGGACAGAAACAGAGAGTTGCATTTGCGGGAGTTATGGTAGATGATGTGGATGTACTGCTTTTTGATGAACCGCTGGCAAATTTAGACCCGGCAACAGGAAAGACAGCTATTGACCTGATAGACAGAATTCAGAAGGAATATAATAAAACAGTTGTTATTATTGAACACCGGTTAGAGGATGTACTGTATCGCAATGTAGATCGTATTGTGGTGGTGGCAGAAGGCAGGATTGTATCGGATTGTACGCCGGACGAACTGATGGCAACCGGAAAATTAACAGAACTTGGTATCCGTGAACCACTTTATGTGACAGCAATGAAGTATGCAGGTGTGGAGCTGACCAAAGAGATGTGTGCCGGAAGAATAGACACTTTAAAGCTTACGGATGAAATCAGGGAAAAAGTAAGAAATTGGAGTAAAAATGAGTTCCCAAAAGAAAAAGAAGAGAAAAAAGAAATTCTTTGCGCAAAAAATCTGAGCTTTCAATATAATAATAGAAGAAAAATTTTGAAAAATATCAATTTTTCCATTAAAGAAGGCGAAATGGTAAGTATTGTTGGAACGAACGGAGCGGGAAAAAGCACATTAGCAAAAGTAATCTGCGGCTTTGTAAAAGAGGACGAGGGAGATATTCTTTTTGAAGGGAAATCATTAAAAGACCAGACAATAAAAGAACGTTCCGGGTATATAAGCTATGTTATGCAGAACCCAAACCAGATGATTTGCAAGCCGATGATTTATGATGAGGTAGCGCTCGGACTCCGTATCTGCGGCATGGCGGAAGAGGAGATAGAAGAGAGAGTCGAACAGGCTTTAAAGGTCTGTGGACTTTACAAGTTTCGTAAGTGGCCGGTTTCAGCGTTAAGCTTCGGGCAAAAAAAACGTGTGACGATTGCGTCTATGCTTGTCATGAATCCGAAAATTCTTATTTTGGACGAACCGACAGCAGGGCAGGATTACAGACATTACACAGAAATTATGGAATTTTTAAAAGACTTAAATAAGCAGGGCGTCACAATTATTATGATTACACATGATATGCACCTGATGCTTGAGTACACACCACATGCGATAGTAATTAACGATGGTGAAAAAATTGGTGACAGTACAGCAGTAGACATTCTTACAAACCAAGACATTGCAGAACGTGCGAGCTTAAAGCTTACAAGTCTTTATGAACTGGCGGTTGCAGTAGGAATAGAAAATCCTGGACAGTTCGTGCAGCATTTTATCGACTACGAGAGGGAGGTATTCCGAAATGAAAGCCAAGCTGTTTGATTATGTTGAGAGAGACAATTTTGTATATAATCTTTCCGGTGTGACAAAACTGTTGTGTTTTCTGTTTTTTACGTTTGCGGCAATGTATGCTTACGACATAAGAATTGAAATACTTATCATGATATTTTCTTTTGCGATATTAAAATTATCTGAGATTAAGTTTTCGCAGATAAAGACAATGCTATATTATGTACTGGTGTTTTTAATTCTTAACTTTGTCCTGACGTATTTATTCTCTCCACAGTATGGTACGGAAATCTATGGCACAAGCCATGAACTTTTTTCCATTGCGGGACGTTATAATTTTACGGAGGAGCAGCTGTTATATCAGATGACGAAGCTGATAAAATATTGTTCGGCAATTCCGTTTGGCATTATTTTTATTTTAACGACAAATCCGAGCGAATTTGCATCTGCAATTAATGGGATGAAGGTAAGCTATAAAGCAGCTTATGCGGTTTCGCTTACACTTCGTTATTTCCCGGATATGGTGCGCGAGTATAATGATATTTCACTGGCTCAGCAGAGCAGGGGACTTGATTTATCAAAAAAAGAAAAATTGTCTGTGCGTATAAAAAATATCGTCAATATCTGTGTGCCGCTTATTTTTTCCACGCTGGCAAGAATTGATACGATAACGAATGCAATGGAGCTGCGTGGCTTCGGAAAACATAAAAAACGTACCTGGTATGCAAAGAAAAAGCTGCTTTTTGCAGATTATGTGTGTATGTTTCTGGCGTTTTTTGTTTTTGCCGGCACAGTTGTATTCTGTAAAGTCTGCAATCATGGGCGTTACTGGAATCCATTTCTATAGAAAAATGTTTTGCAGATATAAAAGCAATGAGATATAATATAAAATATCATAAAGTAAGGAAGCAAAATCATGCACAGTCTGTCAGACAGTGCTGTCTGCCCGGACAGTCGGTTTTGCTTCGTAAAACAAGGAGGATTTATGAAAAAGTTATTTGAATTTAAGACAAAAACACTTGTCGCAACAGGTTTAGGTGCAGCGCTTTTTATGCTGTTATTTATGTTTGTTAAAATTCCAACGGGATTTCCGGATACAAACATTCAGGCGGCATATGGTGTGGGTGCATTTTTTGCAACATTATTTGGACCAATTGCAGGATTTTTAATTGCATTTATCGGACATGCGTTATCTGATGCCTTACAGTATGGTTCCCCATGGTGGAGCTGGGTAATTGCATCCGGTTTATCCTGTTTTCTCATTGGATTATGTTATCCGAAGATGAAGGTTGAGGAAGGAATTTTTGGAGCAAAAGATGTACTTCGTTTTAACATTTATCAGGTAATCGCGAATGCAGTCGCATGGTTAGTCGTTGCTCCGGTTCTTGATATTGTTATTTACAGCCAGCCTGCAAACTATGTATTTACACAAGGAGTTATCGCAATGATTACAAATGCGGTTTCAGCAGGAGTTATCGGCAGTTTATTACTTTTAGTTTACAGCAAGACACGTTCCAAAAAGGGAAGTCTTTCTGCAGAGGAATAAGAAAAAACAAATACTTAAGAAAGGAGATTTTTGTTATGAAAATCAAACATATCACAGATGTAGATGGCTTTTTTAAAGTAATTGATTCCTGCGCTGGAAAGGTGGAATTAATTACAGGTGAGGGAGACAGACTGAATTTACGTTCCAAACTCTGCCAGTATGTTTCACTGACAAGTTTATTGAATTCTGATGTTGAAATTCCAGAGCTTGAAATTGTAGCTTATGAACCGGAAGACACCGAGAAGATTATTAAGTTTTTAATGTCAAACTAAGGGAGAAAGAAAAAGCTGGCGGCCAGATGGCAGTCAGCTTTTTTTTGCACTTCTATTGCAATTTGCGGATTGTAATAGTAAAATAAAAAGTCTTTTAAATTGGTAGACTAATAATATAATTATTATATTAATGAAGGGATTTAAAATGTCAATGATACAATTTCATGAAATAACCTTAGCTGACAGAGCATGGATGACAGAAAAATTCAAAGAGGATGACAGAAATGCCTGTGAATATACATTTGCCAATAATTTTGTGTGGCGCAAGGTTTATGATGTTGCAGTAGCAAAACAGCATGAGTGCGCCGTAATCCGTTTTATGGAGAACGGACTTATCATGTATTCCTATCCGATTGGAGCCGGGGATAAGAAAAGGGTAATCGACGAACTTATGGAAATTTGTGAAAAAGAAGAAAGACCGCTTATTATGAGCCCGTTAAGTGAAGCTGATAGAGCACAGATGCTTAAGTGGTATCCGGGACAGTTTCTGATAAAAGGCGACCGGAATGATTATGATTACATTTATTCCAGGGAAAAATTAGCAACGCTGGCAGGAAAAAAACTGCATGGAAAGCGAAATCATATCGCCAGATTTAAAGATGAAGATAACTGGTCTTATGAAAAACTGGATGATACGAATATAGATGAATGTCGCAATATGACTTATTCCTGGATAAAAATGCGCGCGGAGAAGTGGAATGAAGAGATGGAACAGGAAATGTCCGTGTTACATGAGGCGTTCGACCATATGGACGAGCTTGGACTTGTCGGGGGAATAATCCGCAAGGCGGGACAGATTGTTGCATTTTCCATCGGAGAACCGTTAAACAGTGACACGTATGTCGTACATTTTGAAAAAGCATTTCCTGACATGCAGGGGGCGTATCCGATGATTAACCAGCAGTATGTGTTACATGCCTGCGAGGGCTTTTCTTATGTCAACCGGGAGGAAGACACCGGTGATTCAGGGTTACGCAAGGCAAAAATGTCATATTACCCGGAAATTTTATTGAAAAAATATGTGGCTGTCTCCAGTGAAGTAACATTTGCAGATAAAGAAAACGAAAGAGCACAGATAAAACAAATTTGGCAGACCTGTTTTGGAGATGATGCAGAAATCATTGATTTTTATATAGAAAACCGTATGACAGAAGACAACATGTTAACAATAAGGGAAGATGGAAAAATTGTTTCCATGGCAAGCTTTTTAGATGCTTCAATCAAAGAGGGGGAAGCAGAGCTTCCGGTAAAATATGTGTATGCGGTTGCAACGCTGCCAGAATACCGTGGAAAAGGATATGCGGCCAAAATATTGGAAAAGGCACAGGAAATATTTGAGCTGCCGCTTGTTTTAGTTCCTGCGGAGGAGAATCTTGTTGCTTATTATGAAAAGCAGGGATTTGAGGTGGCATTTTCTCCTAAGGAAATAATAAAAACAGAGAAGCTTGCGTCCCTTTTTGCAGCGGAAATCAACAGTTATTCCGTGGAAAATGTGACTGCCGCGGAATATAAAGCACTCCGTGAGCATAAATTGATGAGAGACGGCTTTATCGCATGGGATGAAAAAGCAATTCAGTTTGCAATTGATTTCAATTGTTTTTGCGGTGGAAAAACAGTAAAAATTCTCTGGGAGAATGAGCGTATGGCAGAGGAAGAAAAGCCGGATGCAGATATTTTAATGTATTATGTGGAAAATGGAAGGTTATGTATTGTTGAGACAACACTTTCAGAGGAAAAGACAGAGGAACTATTGCCGGAGCTTATGGCACAGACCAATACGACACAGTCAGAGTATGTGAGGGAAGGCATTATGGTAAAGAAAACGGACGATACCGTTTCTAAATTACAGGCATTAAAAGACGGCTATTTTGCCTTATCACTCGCTTAATTATTAAATTTTCAGAAATTATATAAAATGTCTGAAAAATTATCAAT
>CAKRCJ010000069.1 GCA_934307185.1 uncultured Roseburia sp. | reverse complement strand
TCCCTGATCGCCGGTGAATTTGTCATCATCATAACCATACGGTCGATACCAAATCCGATACCACCTGTTGGAGGCATACCGATTGCAAGGGCATTTAAGAAGTCCTCGTCTGTGTGGTTTGCTTCCTCATCACCTGCTGCAAACGCTTTTTCCTGAGCTTCGAAACGTCTTCTCTGGTCTTCCGGGTCATTTAATTCGGAGTATGCATTTGCCATCTCCCAGCCGTTCATGAAGAACTCGAAACGTTCTACATAGTTCGGGTCTTCCGGTTTCATCTTGGTTAATGGAGAAATCTCAATTGGATGATCCATAACAAATGTAGGCTGAATTAAGTGTTCCTCAACATATTCCTCGAAGAATAAGTTTAAGATGTCACCTTTTTCGTGTCTGTCTTCGTACTCGATATGATGCTCGTCTGCAAGCTTCTTTGCGGCTGCTGTATCAGGTACTTCATTGAAATCAATGTTTGCATATTTTTTTACAGCATCTACCATTGTAATTCTCTCAAATGGTTTGGAGAGATCCATGGTGTGCTCACCGTAGGTAAGGATTTCAGAGCCGGTTACTTCTTTTGCGATGTAACGGTATAAGTTCTCTGTCAAATCCATCATGCCGTGGTAATCTGTGTAAGCCTGATATAACTCCATAAGGGTAAATTCCGGATTATGTCTTGTATCAAGACCTTCGTTACGAAATACACGTCCGATTTCATATACACGCTCCATACCACCAACGATAAGTCTCTTTAAATATAACTCTAAGGAAATGCGAAGCTTTAAGTCTTCGTTTAATGCATTAAAATGAGTTTCAAATGGTCTTGCAGAGGCACCACCAGCGTTAGATACAAGCATCGGTGTCTCAACTTCCATAAAGCCCTGTCCATCTAAATAACGACGGATACTGCTGATAACCTTGGAACGTTTTACAAAAGTATCTTTTACGTCCTCATTCATGATAAGGTCAACATATCTCTGACGGTATCTGGCATCTGTATCTGTTAAGCCATGATATTTTTCCGGTAAAATCTGTAAGCTCTTGGATAAAAGAGTTACTTCCTGTGCATGGATAGAAATTTCACCTGTCTGGGTTTTGAATACTTTACCTTTAATTCCTAAGATGTCACCTACATCATATTTTTTGAAATCTTTGTAAGAATCTTCGCCGATTTCATCACGCGCTACATATGCCTGGATACGTCCTTTTAAATCCTGAACGTTACAGAAAGATGCTTTTCCCATCACACGTTTGAACATCATACGTCCTGCAACAGACACTACCTGTCCGTCTAACTCATCAAAGTTCTCTTTGATGTCTGTGCTGTGATGTGTCACGTCATACTTTGTAATTTCAAATGGATTTTTTCCGTTTGCCTGTAATTCATGTAATTTGTCGTAACGAACCTGAATGAGCTGGTTTGTATCCTGCTGCTGTCCGCCGTTTTTCTTCTGGTTGTTCTGTTCAGCCATTTTCAACCTCCATTAATTTGCTCTGTGAATGGAAAGTACTTTGTACTCAAATTCTCCACCCGGTGTTTCTACTTTTACAATATCTCCAACCTGTTTGCCAAGTAAAGCTTTTCCTACTGGAGATTCGTTGGAAATTTTTCCTTTTAAGCTGTTTGCTTCTGTGGAACCAACGATTTTATATTCTAATTCTTCATCAAATTCGATATCTAAAATTTTAACGTTACAGCCAATGCTGATTTTGTCTAAGTCAACTTCCTCTTCTACGACAACCTCTGCATTTTTTAAGATTTTTTCAATATCTTCAATACGTGCTTCGATGTCTCTCTGCTCGTCTTTTGCTGCATCGTACTCTGCATTCTCGGAAAGGTCACCCTGTTCTCTTGCTTCTTTAATTTTTGCAGCAACTTCTTTTCTTCTTACTACTTTTAAGTCCTGTAATTCGTCTTCAAGCTTTTTAAGTCCTTGATAAGTCAGAATGTTTTTCTTGTCCATCTCGTCTACCCTTCTTTGTAATTACTTTCTTATTCCGTCTCCAGCATATGCCCGGAGTTTTAATGTGCGGGTTTCTCGCACTTTGTGGAAATATTCCCTCGTTTTGTGCCCGAGCTGTCTTTCTACTCGTCTGAGTAAAATGCCTCTTCAAATCTGTCTCTTACGGGCTTTTTTATTATATTTTGTCTGCTCTTGACAATCACAGTATTATAACCGAAAGGTATTATGATGTCAAGATTTTCCGCCATTTTCCAAGGTTTCTTGTAAATTGGAATATATTTTTTTCCGCATGAAAGAATGGAAAAATAGCATGGTCCATTCCACTCAAAATCCAAAACCAGCGTCTCTTCCCCTTGAATTACCTTTTGGGATAAAAATGTGCTGTGTTTTAGCTGCTTTTTCGAAAAAAGTATTGGCATAAGACCATTTTCTTCATAAATTTTATCGACAAACCCGCTGAAATGTCTGGGGCGTTCCGTATAAATCGTAAGATAGTTTAATTTTTCTGCAAGCTGTTCTAATACCTCATCAACGCCGGCAGGTTCAAAAATACTTTGTTCTTCCGGCTCTTCATCGATAATTTCGAGATGAAGCTTTTCCGGTGAAATATTTTTTTCTTTTAATATCTGAAAAAATACAGTATCAAATTCTCTTAAGTATGCATTAGAATAAGACAATTGAAACGTCCTTTGCAGATTTTTGTTTATTATATGCCTGCGAAAAATAATTCAGTACCCATAGTTATGCCATTATTTGTTCAAATAATGCTTTTAACTGCTCATAATTTTCTACTTCGCAGATTTTTGCACGGAGACGGGAGGAATTTTTATAACCTGCGGTGTACCATGCCGCATGTTTGCGCATCTCACGAATTCCGGTATATTCTCCCTTAAATTCTATCTGCATTCTCGCATGTCTTAATATCATATCCGTTACTTCTTTAAAAGAAGGCTTCTCTAACTTTTCCCCGGTTTCAAAGTAATGTAAGATTTGCTTAAATATCCACGGATTTCCCTCTGCGCCTCTTGCAATCATAAAGCCATCGCAGCCGGTTTCTTTTTGCATACGGATGACATCCTCCGCCGTCAGTATATCTCCATTTCCAATAACCGGAATGGAAACTGCCTCTTTTACCTGTCTTATAATGTCCCAGTCAGCTTTCCCTGAATAATACTGTTCCCTCGTTCTGCCATGCACGGCAACTGCCGCTGCACCACATTCCTGCGCAATATGTGCCATTTCCACTGCGTTTACATGGTCATCATCAAAGCCTTTCCGGATTTTAACAGTGACTGGTTTTTTTATTGCATTTGCTGTTTTTTCAATAATCTTCCCGGCGAGGAGCGGATTTTTCATTAGTGCAGAACCATCTCCATTATTTACAACCTTTGGCACGGGACAGCCCATATTAATATCCAAAATATCAAACGAACGCTCTTCAATCTGTTTTGCTATCTCACTCATAATCTCCGGATCTGAACCAAAAAGCTGCAGCGACACCGGATTTTCTCTTTCGTCAATTGTAAGAAGTTCTTCTGTATTTTTGTTTTTATATAAAATTGCTTTGGCACTTACCATTTCCATGCATAAAAGCCCTGCGCCCTGCTCTTTGCACAACAAGCGAAATGGCAGGTCGGTTACTCCTGCCATCGGTGCTAAAATCAAATTGTTTTCTAAAGTTACATTTCCAATTTGCAGCTTTCGAATTGAATTCATTGTCTTTCCTTATCTTTTATGATATTTTCCGGTTTTACTGTCTGATTTTACCGGACTTGCGGTTTTGTTTTTTATAAATTAAGTTCATGCCTTTTAACGTTAAATTTGGGTCATAAACATCAATCATTGTTGTCTCACTTGCGATGATACGTCCAAGGCCGCCGGTTGCTACTACTTTTATATCACCAAGCTTTGCCTCTTTCTTCATATGCTGTATAATATACTCGGTCTGTCCAATCTGTCCGTACACAAGACCTGCCTGCATACTTGAGATAGTCTCTTTTGCAAGGATACTTGCCGGTTTTTTAATCTCTATTTCCGGAAGTTTTGCAGCATCCTCCCAAAGTGCTTTTGCTGAAATACGAATTCCAGGAGCCGTAACACCGGAAATAAACGCACCGGCTGCATCTACCAAATCATATGTGGTTGCCGTACCGAAATCTAAGACAAGAACCGGTCCGCCATAGATTTCGTAAGCAGCGGCTGCATCTACAATTCTGTCCGCTCCAATCTGTCTTGGATTTTCTGTTACAATGCGAATACCTGTTTTTGTTCCCGGTTCAATAATAATCGGGCGAATATTCAGGTATTTCATCACTGCACCTTCCAGGGAATGCATTACATTTGGAACAACAGACGCGATGATAGCATCCTGGATTTCTTCACACTGTATATTGTTTTTTTCCAGGAGATTTGTCAGAAGCATTCCATATTCATCTGACGTTCTCGGCATTTTGGTTGTCATACGGAAACTAGTCGCAATTTCGTCTCCATTGAATACACCTACGGTAATGTTTGTGTTTCCTACATCAATTGTTACTATCATTTTTCCTCTTTTCTGGTCATACCCACTGCTGCTGCAGTTGCGTTGCCTTATCTTTTATTCGTCAAGCTTATCAAAAATAACTTTGTAGTAAAGCTCCAGTCCCCGAAGCAAATCCTCATTTTTACGCTGCAGCTCTTTTATTTTTAATCCGCTTCCTATTTCGTCATAAAGAAGGTCATCTTCATTATAAGTTGTTTTAAACTCAAGATTTCCATCTTCGTCGAACACAAGCTGAAGTATTCCGCCAATATCCGCACAAAAAAGAACACACATAACCTTTAATTCATTTTTTATCTCATCCGGTAAATTTTGAAAGTTTTCATTAATATAAAACTTCTGGTTATATGCACTTGCCCCGCAAAGCACTAATTCTTCTGGTGGCTGTATTTTACCTGTTTTTCCTGTTTCACTCATTTTTGTTTTCTCTCTGTTCCTTTTAAAAGTTCTATCTTCTGATAATTATCAGACATACCCATAAATTCCACGAACCGATACTTCACCGGTAGAAACCAGTCTTCTGCTCTCCCAGGTATCCACGATAAGCTCGCCCTTTGGGGTAATTCCCATGGCTTTTCCCTCAAAAGGTTCTTTCGGGTCCAATACTTTTACTGCCTGATGCATATTTACAAGATGCGAATTATACTCATTCACCAGACCGGAAAGGTCTTCGGTCTTTAAGAAAATCTCATAATAATATTCAAATGCTTCCCATATTTTTTCCACCAGTGCCGCACGATTATAATGTTCTCCGGTTTCCATATAAATGGATGTGGCTACTGCTTCTATATCCTTCGGAAATCTTTTATTCTGGACATTAATTCCGATACCGACTACGATATGGTTTACATAATCAAACTGTGCGCTCATTTCCGTAAGAATACCACACACTTTTTTTCCACTCATAATGATATCATTTGGCCATTTAATGCCTGCCGGTCTTCCTGTCATATCCATGATAGCTTTCGAAACAGCAAGCGCCGTCACAAGTGTAATCATAGAAGCATGGTTTGGGTCAATATCCGGTTTTAATACAAGTGTCATCCATACTCCCTGACCTGCCGGTGAGTCAAATCCTCTGCCTCTGCGGCCTTTTCCTGCATCCTGTCTCTCTGCTATTACATAAGTGCCGTTCGGCGCACCTTCCTCTGCTAATTGCTTTGCCTTCGTATTAGTAGAGTCCACGACATCATAAAAAGCAATTTTTTCTCCAATCCAGCTTGTTTTCCTGATGCTCTTTAATTCATTCTCACTTAAAATATCCGGCGTTGAAATGAGACGGTATCCCTTATTCTGCACTGCCTCAATTTCATAGCCAGCCTCTTTTAACTGGTTAATTGCTTTCCAGACCGCCGTCCGTGACACTCCAAATTTTTCACATAATTCCTGCCCGGAAACATAGCCGTCTGTTTCCCTTAACAGGGTAAGTATTTCTGTCCGCATAAATTACTCCAATTTCAGTAATATCGTATTCCCATTAATCTGCAAGTGTTGCTAACATGATTGCTTTGATTGTATGCATACGGTTTTCTGCTTCATCAAAAACAACCGACTGTGCACTTTCAAATACTTCGTCCGTTACTTCTAATTCGCTGTAACCAAACTTCTCATATACTTCTTTTCCAATTTTGGTCTTTAAATCATGGAATGCCGGAAGACAGTGCATAAAGATTGCGCTCTCCTTTGCCTGTTCCATAACTTTTTTATTTACCTGGTATGGCATTAAATCATGCAGACGTTCCTCCCAGACTGCGTCCGGTTCACCCATAGATACCCAGACATCGGTATAAATGACATCTGCATCTTTGGCTGCTTCTGATACATCTTCTGTAAGTGTAATTGTTGCTCCAGTTTCTTTTGCAATATTTTCACAATATTCAACCAGTTTTGCATCCGGAAAATATTTTTTGTTCGTGCATGCAACAAAATGAATGCCAAGCTTTGCGCAGGTAACCATGAGGGAATTTCCCATGTTGTAACGTGCGTCACCCATATATACAAATTTAATTCCTTTTAATTTGCCAAGATGCTCTCTTATGGTAAGCATATCCGCAATCATCTGGGTTGGATGAAATTCATTCGTAAGTCCGTTCCACACCGGAACATTTGCATATTTTGCAAGCTCCTCAACAATTTCCTGACCATAGCCACGATATTCGATACCGTCAAACATACGTCCTAATACTCTTGCAGTGTCTGCAATACTTTCCTTTTTTCCAATCTGGGAACCGGACGGATCAAGATATGTAACGTGCATTCCAAGATCGTGCGCAGCCACCTCAAAAGAGCAGCGTGTACGTGTACTTGTTTTTTCAAAAATCAATGCTATATTTTTTCCGGCAAGACTGTCATGCAAAATTCCTTCTTTTTTCTTCTGCTTTAACTCTGCGGCAAGGTCAATGAGATACATAATCTCCTCTGGTGTATAATCCATAAGTTTTAAAAAACTGCGTCCTTTTAAGTTCATACTCATACCGTTCCTTTCACTATTATGTCAACTTATCCTATTTTGTCTTTTCCAAAATATAACAGGGCTGCCGCACAAAATATGCTTCATGCGACAGCCTCTTTTTTCTTAATTCTCTTTCCCGATTTCAACAACAGATTTTGCAAGACCTGCAATTCCCTGGATTTCAGAAGGAATGATTATCTTGGTAGCTTTTCCATCGGCTGCCTTTGCAAATGCTTCTAAACTCTTTAACTGAAGAACACCAGCGTCCGGTGCTGCTTCCTTTAACATGCGGAGACCATCTGCATTTGCCTGCTGTATTTTTAAAATTGCCTCTGCCTGACCTTCTGCCTCGCGGATTGTAGCTTCTTTATGCGCCTCGGCACGTAAAATAGCTGCCTGTTTTTCTGCTTCCGCATCAAGAATAGCAGATTCTTTCTTACCTTCTGCAACAAGGACTGTTGATTTCTTCTCACCTTCTGCACGAAGAATTGCTTCACGACGTTCACGCTCTGCCTTCATCTGCTTCTCCATTGCATCCTGAATTGCAGCCGGTGGAATGATATTCTTTAATTCCACACGATTTACTTTAATTCCCCAAGGGTCTGTTGCAACGTCAAGTGATGCTCTCATCTTGGTGTTAATCGTCTCTCTAGAGGTAAGTGTCTCATCTAATTCAAGGTCACCGATGATATTACGAAGTGTTGTGGCAGTCAGATTTTCAATTGCCATAATTGGATTTTCAACACCATATGCATAAAGCTTCGGGTCAGTAATCTGAAAATATACTACAGTATCAATCTGCATTGTTACATTATCTTTTGTGATAACCGGCTGTGGTGGGAAGTCAACCACCTGCTCTTTTAAAAGAACCCTCTTTGCCACGCGGTCAATAAACGGTGCTTTAAAATGAAGTCCTACAGACCATGTCGTAAGATATCCACCCAGACGCTCTACGACAATGGCATTGGCCTGTGGCACAATTTTAATGCATGAAACTGCGATTGCAAGTGCAACCAGAATGAGCACAACAAGTGCAATAAGTAAACCCATAACATTCCCTCCATCTTTTTGTCTTATACCGGTGTAGTTTTTGTCGGCAAAGACAATATTATTCAAATTATTTTTGTTATTTTTCATATTACTATATTTGCATTGAGAATACAATAGACGAAAAAAATAACAAAAAAGGAAGGTGTCCTCTGACCTCTTCCTTCGTATCTTTTTATTTAGTAAAATACATGATTTCCAATCACAACTCCTGCATGACCAGAGCTTGCACGTTTAAAGCAGGTTGCTCCTGCTGTATTATCTGTTCCGTTTAATGCTTCCTGTGCAGCCTGAATACAGGACTGTTTTGGTCCGTTTGCTGCAATACTTGCAACAGTTCCAGCCGCAGCCGGTGGGAACTGGCTTTTCTGATAAATCACATCATGAACTGTGCCTGGATAAGCACCAGATCTGACGCGGTTCATTACAACAGCTCCTACTGCAAGCTGTCCTTCATATACTTCATTTCCGGCTTCACACTGGATAATTGCTGCCAGTAATGTCACTTCATCAACAGATGCCTCTACTGCCGCATTCTGTACCGTTGTCACTTCTGTAACCTGAGATGCCTGTTTTTCTGCTTCTTCCTTCGCAATTCTCTCCTGCTCTGCCTGTTCTTCTTCCATCGTAATTCCTTCGCCCAAGGATAATTCTGTTGAAACATAATCCGCATTCACATAACGGGTTTCTCCATTATAGGAAACGGCAATCCACTCAGCATCCGTGTCTGCATCGTCTTCCACCTTTAATACAGTTCCCTCAGCTACTGCCGTTACTATCGATGCATCTTCACCTGCATCACTTCTGACACGGAGTCCATCTGCTAATACTGTAGCTTCTGTATCAAAGTTTTCTTTTGCATAATTTAAGGCATCCGTTCCTGTAAGACAATATGCATTACTTACATAACCGTCTACATTTCCCGATTTAATATGTGTCCAGCCATCTCCGGCTTCTTCAATTTCTGCCACATCGCCTTTATATAACTTCCCAACAATCTCTGCGTTCTCATCTGCCTGTGCTCTTACATATAAAAATTCATTCACATCCGCCATCAGACGATTTTGCCAGAGAGTCTCTTCCTCTGTCTGTTCGCCGTCTGTTGTCTCCTGTGCATCTCCGGATGCAACTCTTACTGTATCTGTCTGTGCTACATTTGCAGATGCCATTTCAATATACTGATAAGCTTCTGCTTCATACTGATTCATAGATACTGCTATACCTGCGATTCCATTTGTAGCTAAGTCCGTCTTTGTTGTCTCTACTGCCACACTTGTCTGTGGAACAACTGGTGCAGCCTGTGCGACTGATGTCATCACTACCACTGACATGGCAATTGCAATGGCTCCCGCCGCTCTTTTCTTTAAATTCATAGAAACCTCCATAAGTGTTATTATTCTGTTAAATAATATTACACTTTTGTTGTGTTTTATTCATATTTGTTACAATTG
>CAKRCJ010000068.1 GCA_934307185.1 uncultured Roseburia sp. | reverse complement strand
ACCTACGGTCATCCGGGTACATGGCTTTATACTTTTTCTTTACCGCTTCAATCTCTGCAAGTGTGAGCTTTGAAAGTTCTTTTAAAATATAATCATCATCCCTCACTTTTTAAATCCCCTTTCAATCAATTCCAGTGCATCAAGAATTATGCTCCTAGTCTCTGCTCCGTACTTCTCTACAAGCTCCGCTGCTCTGTCCGTCAATACGGTGTACTCTTCCGCAGTCTTTGCTCCGTGGTGCTCTCTGGTCATCTTCCAGAGGTCGTTGTAGAGATCAAATAGCTTTTTAAGTTCTGGTTCTGTCATACTGTCAACCTCAATGCACACGGCATCCAATGATCTCTCTTGTATGGATATTTCATACTTTTAGCTATTGGTAGTGAAAGCCCTTTACCGATAATAAAATGCACCAGACAAAAATAATTACCGCCATACACAATACTTATATTTTCCTCTTTCAATACTTCTCTCAAAGCTTCATTGCCTTCAATATTCCAACCAGCCCACATTATAATGTGCGGATTCTCTGTATAACACATTGCAATACCGCCAGTATAATCAATCCCTTTGCTTTCTAAAAATTCCTCTATATCCGGGAAAAATTCATTTCCCTTTTTCACAGCTTCAATAATTCCCTCTTTTATTGCGTTTTTCTTTTTCTCGTCCATTTTTTTCTCCTTTCCGTGCCTATGAAAATTACTATTCAAAGTATTCAAAATATTCAAATTTGAATACTATGAATATTAAGAATACTATTTTTCCTTTAAGGGAAAACTTTCTTAAACTCATGAGTTCCAGATGCATTACCATGAGCATTCGATGAATGAATTATAGCGTCATATTTTTCAAGTTTAGCACTATATTTAGCTAAATCTCTTCCGCACTTACTAGTACTTTGGTAAATTCTGCAACCTTTCATATATTCGCTTGCCTTTATGATTTCACTGATAGTGCCAGAATAATAACCGCCATTCGTTTCAACTAATCTCTTTACCGCTTTAATGATTGGCACTTTATTATAATCTTCCCTTGCTTTTCTCTCTGCTATTTCTTCGGCATCTCCCAGCATTTTCCATTTACACAATGGCTCATTGAACCTTATAGCATAATCACCACCCCGGACTGTTCGACCTGTAATAGATAATGTCGCGTCTACGTCCTTTCTCTCTTTTTTACTTATCACGAGCACCTCATCACTTGCACCCATAATTGCAGTACTGCCAAGAATATTACTGAACGGATCCGTTGGATCTGTCATTTTTCTATTATGCATTACGAGCATTAAAGAAATATTTTGCTTTTCAACTAATTCTTTAAGCGGTGTAAAATTGTCATAAATATCTTCATAATCTGATTGATTAGCTTTTTTTGGTTTCTTAATCTTCTGGAATACATCCACAATCACAAGCGACACATTTTTATGTTCGTTCAGATAATCGGTAATATCTGCCATGAAAGTATCATTCATGGTTGAATAGTCATTGACTATAACAAGATTATCTGGTGGTTCTGATCCATTCAATAAAGTAGTTAATCTGGATTGTGTTATTGATGGCGTATTCTCAAGATCTATATACAACACATCACCCTGCACTGTATTAAATCCTAAGAAATCACTTCCACTAGCTACCGCAAGCGCAAGCTGCAAAGCAAGCCAGCTTTTGCCTACTTTGGATTTTGCACTAAGAACAACAAGACCTTTTGCAATTATTACATCCACTATGTACTCAGTCGGTGGTAAATCTTCCGCAACAAGTTCTTTTGCAGTCTTGTATATAATTTTCTTACGCTCCCGCACATTCCGGATTTTTCCGTTATCTAATACCACCCCCGGGCCGCTCTCACCTCTTTCAATTTCATCAATAACTCTCTGTCGCTCATATTCTGTAAGTTCTGTTTCCGGCATTCTTTTAACATCCTTTCATAATTTCGATCAATCTCTTCCGGCATATCCTGCCCGGCTTCCTTGTACATTTCTGCTTCAAGCTTCAGTTCTGTCTTAAGGTACAACCCGAAAATGTACTTTGCGAATGGTCTCCCCATCTCGTCAAACTTGTCCAGAATGCTCTGGATGTACTCCCGGTCATAATATCCATAGCCGTACAATCTCTTGCAGAACTGGAACGTAACCGCCG
The DNA here is from genome assembly GCA_934307185.1 of uncultured Roseburia sp. Lineage (GTDB taxonomy): Bacteria > Bacillota > Clostridia > Lachnospirales > Lachnospiraceae > Roseburia. Next base: position 7,320 of record CAKRCJ010000068.1, on the reverse strand, counting down.
TATCATGATTGATACTTTCCTTAAATTCTTCTTTAGTCATCCGCAAGCCCCACTCTCTTGTAAAAGTACTTTGCGTTAACCTTGCCCCGGACTGTGATGTAATTATTCTCCTGCATCTCCGCGTTGAGCTGCCGGATTATGTTATATGCGTAACTCTCACTACATCCGAGGATTTCCGCAATATCATTTGCGCCTAAAAAGCTCTTATCATCTGCCATGTTTACCTTCCTTTCTCTTAATTTCTTCCAAGCCGTTAACAATGCCATTAATCGCATATTTTTCCATGTAGGTTGGCACTGAATACACTTTGTTAAGTTCCTGCAAAATTATTTCCGCCTGTTCTTTCCTGCTCATTCTCCTTTTCCTTCCTATCTCTCTTACTACATCGCCGCCAGGCTCTTTACTTTTCAATAAGTTTCTCTACTGGAACACCTAACGCTCCAGCAATCTTTTTTCCTACCTCATCAGAGCAGCTTTTACCGCCCTTAATGTAGTTGACTGTTGCCCGGCTTACTCCTGCCATCTCTGCAAGTTTTGCCTGCGTCATATCGCGCCGTGTAAGCTCTGTAACCAATTTAATACGGTCAATTCTCATTTTTTCACCTCACTCTCCAAAATTCAACATTTTGTTGATTTATGATAAGTATATTCTACATTTCGTTAAATGTCAATGTCTTTTTTTAACATTTTGTTGATTATTTTATCAACACATTGTATAATAGGAATATCAATTGGAGGTTGTTATGGGTGAACATTTAAAAAGACTTAAAGAATTGCGTCTTGCAAAAGGAATATCACAAAAAGAAATCGCAGAATATTTAGGGATAACCGTTGCTGCGTATTCACTATATGAACGTGGAAACAGAGAACCAAATATATCTATTCTAAGAAAAATAGCCGAATACTATAGTATTTCTATGGATGAACTGTTAGAAGCAAATAACGAACCGCACGACATTAAAAACACAGATGAAAAAGACATCGCAAAGGATATGGAAAACATTAGACAGAAATTAATGAACGGCGCTGACGGTCCTCTCTCCTATGATGGTGAACCAATACCAAAAGAAGATACTGAATTACTTCTTGGACAAATAGAATTAATGATACGAAGATTAAAACCTATTAACAAAGAGAAATACAATCCTAATAAAAATAAATAATAGCACCACCGGATTTTCTGAAATTTTAGAAAACTCAAACCGCTAAAAATTTAGCGAAAACACTGTCGAACTTTCGACGGTATTCGTCTAAAGTTGGGAAAAACAACTTTAAAATGCAGATTATGCAGAATAGACGAGCGCAAAATTGCGCTGGGGCAACGGGTGCAAGATTGCGCCGGTTAACGTGGGAAATCTTCCCCTTGTCGGTCAACCACGCCAATTCTGGATTGGTTGGACTGTCCAAGATTGGTGCGTCCTCGGTCAATTTGTCCGTGGTTACGATACATCATTTTGAGTTATCGTCACTTTTGACGAAAAGACATTTTGTCCTGCCGTTAAGAAAATTCAATTTGATTTTTCAATGCAAACCGTAAAATTTACTGGACGCAAAGCGCAAAATAGAAAATTTCGGTTTTTTCAATCAGAGAATTCCGTAGAATAAAACGTGAATTTCACGAATAGCCAAAGCCAAAATTGGCTCGGGCTTTTACTCAAAATTGAGTAATCGATAATACGAAGCCGCTCAAATTTCGGCACCTTCCCGACGGTATTCATCTAAAGTCAATAAAGTTGACCTTAAAGATGCAGGTCAGAGTTGCACCGGTGCAACCACATCAATATTGATTTGGTATCTTCATCCGGAAAACATACGAAACGCAACCAAGTCAATATTATTAAACTGCTGCCGGATGTCCTTTTATCAGACAACTCAAAAGTGAGTTATCAGCGCTTCCCCCACTTATGGGGGCTGCTACCCGGCTGTCGGTTTAACTGACACCCAAATGGTCCTCAGTACATTTATAATATAATATATTTAACAAGGGAGCTGTTAGACGGTTCTTGCCATCCGTTCCGAGACCTTGCGGAAGGGGGACAAGCTATGGTTACATATTCTGACTTATTTACTTTTGTTATCATGATTTGTGCAATCATTACGCTTGTTAGAGATAATAAGCGAAAAAAATAACCGTCCACTCCCCGGCTAAAAGGTTGGACGGTTACTCTGTAACTTAAGACATAACGCCGGAGCGGATAGGTGCAAGCTATCCGACCAGCTCCCTTGTTAAGTATATTATATGCATTGAATACGAAAAATGCAACCCCTATCTCTTTTACTACATCGCCGCCAGAGATATAGAAAAGAGGTTATAATATGCCAGTATTTAAAGACGAAGCAAGGGGAACATTTTATGTTAAGACCTATTACACGGACTATACCGGGGCACGTAAGCAGAAAATGAAACGTGGGTTCAAGCTCCAGAGGGAAGCCAAAGAATGGGAACGGTCTTTTCTTGAAAAGGTGCAGGGCACGCCTACAATGACTTTCCAGACATTGTATAATTTATATATAGATGATTTGAAAGCTCATGCAAAAGAGTCCACGTATAGAAGCCAATCAAATTTAATCAGCAATCATATTGCGCCATTCTTTGAGAACCGGAAAATAAACGAGATTACACCGGCTGACATCCGTAAATGGCAAACAGACATAAAGAAAAGTACACTTGGAGAATATAGCCAATATGCTGCAAACTGCCGCCTTTCGTCTATCTTTAATTTTGCTATGCGCTATTATAATTTACCGGCTAACCCTTGCCAGATGGTGAAAACTATCGGGAAAGTGACGAAAAGCATTAATTTCTGGACATTGGACGAATTTAAAACCTTCCTGTCTACTGTGGATGATGAAATAATGCGAACTGCATTTCTTACGCTGTTCTATTCCGGCATTAGATGCGGTGAGCTGCTTGCACTGACTGTTAGGGATTTTGATGCTAAAAATAAAACAATCACTGTCAGGGGTACATTCCACCGCTTTAACAAGACGGATATAATTACAGAACCAAAGACGGACAACAGCAAGCGGACCATTCCTATTCCCGATTTTCTTGTTGCAGAGATTGAAAGCGTTATTGCCATGATTTACGAACCAAATTCAGATGACCGTATATTTCAGACTGTAACATCTTCCAAGCTCTATACTGCCATTAACAACGGCTCTGCCACTGCTGACATTAAACGCATACGTGTACATGATTTGCGCCATAGTCACGTTTCATTGCTTATTGACATGGGGTTTTCAACTATACTGATTGCCGAGCGTATCGGTGATACCGTGGAAATGGTCAATAAAATCTATGGTCATCTATACCCTAATAAACACCGGGAAGTTGCCGATAAATTAGAAGCATTAAAATTATAGTATCATTTTAGTATCAAAAAAGGCTTTACAATTCAAAATATCAAACTGTAAAGCCTTTTCCTTTTGTATTTTCCATACATTTAATTTCAATTGTATATTGTCATCTAGTTTTCAATACTATATAATGTAATATAGACAGTAAATAACATTAGATATTTTTATTTAAAAAGCAGGTATAAGAATGAACACAAAACAGTTTTTAAGTGACATATTAGAAGAATTTAATAAAATTGATTATGTAAAGCCGGAGGACATTCCAAATATCGACCTTTATATGGATCAGGTTACAACCTTTATGGATTCCCAGCTTTCCACTTCCAAAAGACATGACGATGATAAAATTCTCACAAAGACAATGATTAATAATTATGCCAAGAATGACCTTCTTCCACCACCAGAGAAAAAGAAGTATTCCAAAGAGCATGTTTTAACCTTAATTTTTATTTACTATTTTAAAAGTATTTTAAGCATCAGCGATATTCAGAGTATTTTAAATCCAATTACGGACAAGTATTTCGGAAAAGGAAGCTCTGAAATGAGTCTTGAGGATATTTATAAAGAAGTGTTCGGTTTAGAGCATCAGGAAACACTTAATATTATGAAAGACCTCGCAAAGAAATTTAATACCTCCATGAAAACCTTTGAAAATATGGAGGGGGAAGACGCAGAGCTGCTCCGCATGTTCAGCTTCATTTGTATGCTTTCCTACGATGTCTATCTGAAAAAGACAATCATTGAACGGATTGTAGACCAGATGCTAAACAATGACACTTCGACGGATAACAAGAAATAAAAATGACTGTACTAACCCAAAATACAACAAAAGAAACGCCAGTACCTGCAAATGCCGGTGCTGGCGTTTCTCTGCTGTAAGAACTATATTACAGCCCCTTTTTATTTGAAATACCTTTTATTTTTCTTCCTATTTTTCTTCGCTCTTTGCCATTCTCGAAAATACCATATCGTATCCGTCATTTCCATAATTCAAAGAACGGTTGACACGGCTGATTGTTGCAGTGGAAGCCCCTGTTTTCTCTGCAATATCAAGATATGTCTTCTGGTCACGCAGCATTCTTGCAACCTCAAATCTCTGTGATAAAGAAAGTAATTCATTCACAGTGCATACGTCTTCAAAAAATGTATAACATTCTTCTCTGTTTTCCAGACTTAAGATGGCATCAAAAAGATGGTCTACCGCCTCTGTCCTTAGTTTTTTACTCATATTCCTTTCTCCTTTTTTCAAATAATGAATCTAGGTAATTGCCTAAATAATGAATCACCAAATCTACGCATATTTTAGCATATTAAAGTTTTAAAGTAAATACCTGTTTTTCACACTAAAGTGTTACAGACACGAATGATATAATAGTCGAATTATAAGAAAAATGCAATACCTTTTTTCATATCAGATATAACTATAATTCATAGTATATTGCCATAGATTATTTTTCTGCGAGATACTGCTGCAAAAAAGAAATGAAATGTTCCATTTCTTCCTGTGTACCGATACTAATCCGCAAATAATTATCAATCCTTGGCTTTGCAAAATATCTCACATAAATATTCTGTTCCCTCAAGGCCTCAAAAATCTGCTTTGCCGGGACACTTTTATGGGTTGCAAAAATAAAGTTGCTCTTGGAATTTCCAAAGGAAAATCCAAGTTTTTTTAGTTCTTCCTTTGTCCACTCTCTTGTTTTTATTATTTTTTCTCTTGTTTCCTCAAAATATGCCTTATCCTCTATCGCTTTTACTCCAAGAGCAAGTGCAGTCTGATTTAATGTGTAAGAATTAAAGGAATATTTTACATCATTGATATATTTTATCAGTTTTTCATTTCCCATTGCAAAGCCCAGACGCATTCCTGCTAATGACCTGGATTTGGAAAATGTCTGCACCACAAGCAGATTGTCATATTTTTCAATGAGCGGCAATGCCGACTCTCCGCCAAAATCAATATACGCTTCATCCACCACGACAATCACATCCCGATTATGCAAAATAATATCCTCAATTTCTGAAAGCGGCATTAAAATTCCAGTCGGGGCATTCGGATTTGGAAAAATGACGCCTCCGTTTTCCCTATAATAATCCTCTTTCCGGATACAGAAATTCTCATCAAGCGGCTTCGTCTCAAATGGTATCCGCAGCATATCTGCCCATACGTCATAAAAAGAGTATGTAATGTCTGGAAAAACAATCGGTTTTTTACTGTTGAAAAAAGTCATAAAAATCATGGCAAGCACATCATCCGATCCTACCCCTGTAAACACCTGGCTGCTTTTTATTCCATAATATTGTGCAATCGCATCCACTAATACCTTACAGGTCGGCTCTGGATATAACCGGAGCTTGTCTGCATCAAGCTGCCGTAATGCGCTGATTACTCCCGGTGCCGGCGGATACGGATTTTCATTTGTATTTAGCTTTATCATGTCCGGTTTATTTGGCTGTTCTCCCGGAACATATGGTTCTACCTTTCTTACATATTCCTCCCAGTTGTTCATAAGCTTCACACGCTCCCTGCTTCTTTTTCTCTTTTCATTTTTGTTTTTTAATTGTTTTATTTTATTCTGTATAAAGTGCGTAATCCTTTGCCAGCTTTTCGAATGCTGCCAGCGCATTTTTTACTGTCTCATGGGAAACACAGTAAGCAAGTCTGACATAGCCCCCACAGCCGAATGCACTTCCCTTCACCATAATAATATTATATTTTTTTCCTGCAGCAACGAACTTTTCCTCGTCCTCCTCCGGGGATTTTACCCACATGTAAAATGCACCCTCTGGTTTAATACAGGAGAAACCGAGCTTTTTAAGTCCTTCGTAAAGCATTTTTCTGTTTTCATCATAAAAATCCAGATTTGTTTTCTCATCCAGGCACTTCGCAACTGCTTTCTGCAACAGTGATGGTGCATTGACAAAGCCTAACGTCCGGTTAGATACTACAATTCCTTCGATGACAAGGTCCGACTCCTCCACCTCATTTGGAACGACCACATAGCCAATCCGCTCGCCCGGAAGTGACAACGATTTGCTGAAGGAATATCCTACAAGTGTATTTTTATAATATTTTGTGAGGAAATCTTCTTTATTTCCATCATAGACTAATTCCCTGTATGGCTCGTCCGATACAAGATAAATCGCATGACCGATTTCTTTTTCCTTGCGCTCCATTATCTCTGCCATTTTCTTCATGGTCTCCTCATGATAAATAACACCGGTCGGGTTGTTTGGTGTATTTACAATGACCGCTTTTGTTTTTTCATTAACTGCCTTTTCAAATGCAGCCAAATCCGGCTGGAATGTCTCAAAATCCGGTGCAACCGCCACAACCGAAGCATCAAAGTTCGCCGCATAGCTTCTGTATTCCCCAAAGAAAGGCGCAAAAACAATCACTTCGTCTCCCGGGTCTAATATTGTTTTAAAAATAATATTAAGTCCGCCGGCAGCTCCTACTGTCATAATAATATTATGCGCATCAAAATCTGTTCCAAATCTGCTGTTCAGATTTTCTGCCACTGCCTGCCGGACATCCGGGTAACCTGCGTTATCCATATAACCATGCAGTACAAGCGGGTCTGTCTCATCCACAAGCTCTTTGATTGCTTCATTTAATGCAGCCGGTGCCGGTGTTGCCGGATTACCCAGCGAAAAATCATATACATTCTCCCTTCCGACCTTTGCTGCAAGTTCATTTCCTTCAATAAACATAGCACGGATTGCAGAGCTTCCTGCCAGTGCTTTTTGTATTTTCTTTGAAACCATTTTCTATTCCTCTTTTCTGTCTCTCTTTCTAAACTTTACCAAATTAAAACACGAAAGTAAATATTTTTTGTAATTAAAATTTGAAATAGAAAAAAGGGAGCTATTGCAGTTTCCTGCGACAGCCCCTCTTTTTCCTGCGGTTTATTCATTTACTTTATTTACAAATTTCAGGAAAGCATTTCTTCCTTCTTC
>CAKRCJ010000067.1 GCA_934307185.1 uncultured Roseburia sp. | reverse complement strand
CCTGATATCTTTTTCTATTAAACCTGCCATTATCTGTATCCTCCTGTCATCATAAGAATTAACTCATCAATTCCGCCCTGCTCCACCGCAATCTGTGGATAATTTTCCTGATAAAATTTTCTGTCACCGGTAAAACAGGCATAACCGTAGTTCTCTTTCTGTGCTTTTATGACTGCTGTTTTGTCTAACGTCTGATATTGCTCCTCACTCACCTTTAAAATGCCATACTGCCCTAAAATGACGTCCGTATCTTCATGCAAAATGATTTTCCCGTCATGAATGAGATAAATGTCATCACAGAGTGCCTCCAAATCTGTGGAAATATGCGAGGTAATGAGTATCGTGCGCTCCTCGTCCTCCGCGATATATTCCCGCAGCAAATCAAGGATTTCATTCCGCGCCTCCACATCAAGCCCGGCGGTTGGCTCGTCTAAAATGAGCAAATCCGCTTTGTGGCTGATTGCCGTTAATACCCGAAGCTTTGCTTTCATACCGGTGGAAAATTCTTTTAATTTTTTGTTCCGCGGAAGCTTTAATATCTCGCATTTTTTATCAAAAAAATCCTTTTGGAAATCTGGATACATTTTTGCAAGGATGTGCCAGATATCATCCACCGTAAACTGTAAGCTAAAGCCCGACTCTGCTAAAGATACTCCGATTTTCTGCTTTACCGCAGCAGAAAGCTCCCCTCCTTCGTTCCCAAGCACACAAATCCTTCCCTCATCCGGCTTTATCAGCCCAAGCATCAGTTTGATTGCCGTACTTTTTCCTGCACCGTTTTTTCCCACAAGACCTGTTATTCTTCCCTCTGGTATTTCTAAAGACATTTCCAGTTCAAAGTCCTTATATTTTTTTCGGACATTCTGCATTGTTATCATAATTTATCTCTGCCTTTCCGCCATTTTATGCTTTCGGATTTTTTGTGTTCCCTCTATCGGTCGAAATCCTTTTTTCTACTTTTCCTCAAGTATGAGCTTTACAACCTCTAATATTTCTTCTTTTTCCATGCCCATTGCCACTGCCCGGTCAATGGCTTTGTCAAAGTCTTCCTCCACTGCACGTCTCCTCGCCTCTTTCGCAAGCTGTTTATCCGAAGCGGTCACATAAGTCCCCTTTCCGTGAACGGTTGTGACAAAGCCTTCTTCCTCTAATTTATCGTAAGCTTTTTTCACGGTCAGTGCGCTGATGCGAAGCTCCCCTGCAAGCGTCCTCACAGACGGAAGTGCCTCTCCCTCTTTCAATACAGACTGGATAATCTCTGACTTTATCTGCTCCATAAGCTGTTCGTAAATCGGAACCATGGAGGAATGATTTAATATAATATGCATATTTTTCTTTTCTCCTTTGCAATAAACAGTATAGAACAGTGCATGTCTGTTGTCAACTGTTCTATACTGTTTATTACAAAAAAAGTTTCCCTGCTTTGCTCATGCGGGCAAAACAAGGGGATTTTTTCTTACTCTAACATAATAGCCTTTACAGACTGCTTTCCTATTTTTTTCGAATACAAAAAAAGTATTCCTTCATAGGCAATGAGAAAAACAACAAGCATTAGAAACATCACCGGAACGTCAAAGCTGTACTCCGGCATATTTTCATAATCGGCAAACACGACGTCCACAACAATCCGAAGCAGAAAATACTGGTAAACTGTCCCAACCGCAAAGCCAAGATAAGCAATCGGGCGATACCCGCCCAAAATCGAGGCGCTGCACTCTTTTTCGGAATAACCGAACACCTTCATCATCGCAATTGTTTTTGTATTCGCATTTACGACAGTTGTAAGTGACATAAAAAGTGTCAGAAACGCCAGTATCAGCCCGATGGTAATCATCATCAAAGACATGCTCTCACTCGATAAATCTCTCATGGAAACCGCCATCTGTGTCATGGCAGAGAAACAGAAGGCAGAAAACCAGATAAAAAATACAAGAACTTTCCGGCTTTTTAATGTATTTCTTTTTACCTCTTTTAAGAAAGGAAGGTTGGTTTTACCTTCTTTTCCCACCCACACTTTCCTTTCCTGCACTTCTCTTAACAGCAGATTGACCGGCTTTTTCAATTTAAAAAATGCGCTCGCCACAGCGAGCAGGGCAAAAAAGAAGGTCGGCAGGAAAACCTCGGCAAGAAATAATGCGAAATGAAATTCCGGGGATATCTGCGGCAGGAGACCGGTGTCATTCTGCGTTTTGTAAAAATGCGGCAGATAGCCATACGCGAAAGCAAACCCAAGACCGCAGCCGAGAAGAACACTTATGCCAAATACCCAGAAATGCTTTGCAATCTGAAAATTGGAATATCCTAACGCCTTTAAAATGCCGAGCTCTTTTCCGTGGCTGTCCACCTGATTTTTCACATAAAAAATAAGCAGAATTAACGTTGTCACTGCCAGACACCCGCCGGTCACTCCGACGACTACTTTTCCGGTTGCGACCTGCGCCTCATACATGACCATCGCCTGTGGCGAGGTAATCTCCCCCTTTATGCCCACAATGTCTATATTGTAATTCAAAAAGAGTGTGCAGACAAAAATCATACAGCCGGTTACAATTGTGATTGCAAAAAGCTTTGCCAAATCTTTTTTTCCGATAACCATACGCTCACCACCCTATTTCATACGCATTTTTCTGCGTTTCATTTGTATAAATTTCAGAAATTTTTCCACTGTTCATTTTGATGACAGTCTTTGCCATTTCTGCGATATTGAGATTATGCGTCACCATTACAATCGTAAAACCATATTTCTGTTGCAGTTTTGCGATATAATCAAGCACAAGCCTGCCGGTTGCTTCGTCGAGTGCGCCGGTCGGCTCGTCCAAAAACAAAACCTTTGGATTTTTTGCAAGCGCACGCGCAACCGAAACCCTCTGCTGCTCGCCGCCGGAAAGCTCGCTTGGATATTTATGAAGCTTTTCCTTTAAGCCGACCGCTTCAATGATACTTCTGTAATTGCGGTTTTCCGCCAAATCGGCGCCCATTTTTACATTTTTTTCCACCGTCATTTCCGGCAGCAGATAATACTGCTGAAAAATAAAACCGATATTCTCCCTGCGAAACGCCGTCAGCTCCTTCTCCGAAAAACCGGTAATCTCCTGTCCGTCATAAAATATCTGACCGCTCTCCGGGCGCTCAAGTCCGGACATCACATTCAATAAGGTAGATTTTCCTGAACCGGACGTTCCCAAAATGACCGTAAAATCCCCATTTTCGATTTTTAAGCTGATACTTTTTAACACCTGAAAGCGACTTTCCCCGCTCCCGTAAAATTTCGTAAGTTCTTTTCCCTCAATCATTTCTCTTCTCCTCTTTTGTATTTTTTAACAGACTCACAAATACCTCCGTCATCATCTGGCTGATTTCTTCGCCCGTAAAGCTGCACATTTTTGTCGCACACAAGGCTGCAATTCCATGCGAGTAAATCCACAGATGGCGGTACAGTTTTTCCGCTTTTTCCACGCTGATGCCATAGCCATCTGTGATGGACGCAAGAATTTGCCCGTAGCTTTCATCAATTAATGGCAGCACCTTCTGGACGGTCGGCAGCGTACTTTTTTCGCTCATGAAAAGAATCTGAAACAGCTTCGGCTCTTTTACTGCAAAAAGAATGTACTGCGTTCCCACCCCTTTAAAAGCAATGTCTTCTTTCAGTCCTCTTTCCACATATTCTTTATACAGGGCTTTCACAGCCTCAAGAACTTCCTGCTGCACCTCCTCCATATTTTCAAATACCGTAAAAATTGGGCAGGCGGAGCTTTCGAGCTTTTTCGCGAGCGTTCTTGCAGTCAATGCTTCCATTCCGTTTTCCCGGACAATTGCAAGCGCTTCGGCTGTGATTTGTTCTTTTGTAAATTTTGCTTTCGGCGGCATATTTTTTCTCCTTTTTTCTAAAACAATCGTTCTATAACACTTGTTCTAAGTATATTAGACTTATTGCGCGAAGTCAACACTTTCATCGTTTGTAGAAGCATTTCAAATGTATTTCACCTTCTGTTTTTTGTAACTTGCCTGCAACTTAAGGACAAATCACAGGCTTTGTTGTATGCTTCTATTAACAAAAATTTTCGGAAGCTGCAAACCCCATAGATATTTAAATTTGAGTTTTGCAATTGCCGAAATGACTACCACAACCCGAAAGGAGGTCCGAACATGAAAGTAAAAGTAGAACTTTCCCCCGAATATAAAGAACCCTACGCCGTTATTTTCACCAGTCAGGTTACCGAAGAAATCCAGCGCATGATAAATAGTTTAAGCGCAGATAAAACTCCGGTCACAGCTCTGCAGAACGAGGACAATCTGGTGATTTTGCAGCCCGCTGAAATATATATGGTGAAAATTGAGGGCGGGGATACGATGATTTATGGAGAAAATGAAAAATTTCGTTCCAGAAAACGGCTTTATGAATTAGAACAACAGTTAGGAAAAAATTTTATGCAGATATCAAAATCTACTCTAATCAATCTGTCTTATATGGACAGCGTTGAAGCCGGATTTAACGGCACACTTCTTCTGAAACTGAAAAACGGCTGCAAGGATTATGTATCCAGAACCTATCTGCCCGGCTTTAAAAAATATTTAGGATTATAATAGTTATTTTTGAAGAAAATGTATGAAAAAACAAGTGAACCGGGCAAAAAAACACTTATTATGGGAGGTAACGCAAAATGAAAGAAACAATGAAAAATTTGGTAAAAAGCACCTTTATCAGTATTGGCATCTCACTGTCTATTTTCTGTTTTATTGGTATCGTATTGGATATGATTTATAAAGGAATTTTCAGTCTGGAAAATTATATGTTCACAAAAATGGTTACCGGCTGTGTACTCATCGGGCTTGGTTTCGGCGTTCCGTCGGTCATCTATCAGAAAGACAATCTTCCAATGCCAATAAAAATCCTTATTCATATGGGAACCGGCTGTGTCGTATATACTATCGTTGCGTATTCTGTTGGTTGGATGGGAGGTTCTTCCTCTTTCCTGCACGGAATAGTGATTGCGGCAGTTCAATTTGCTGTGGCATTTATTATCTGGTTATTTTTTATGAAATATTACCGGAATGAGGCAAAAAAAATGAATGAGAAAATTCAGAAGTTAAAAAAATAACACGGGTTATACAAAAAACAGGCTGGGTTGAAATAATGCCCAGCCTCTCAAACTAGAGATTTTTTCTATGAATAAATTATTTTATCCGACAATTTTTCACATCATAATTCCACCGAATGATACACTTCTCCCTCTAAATTTTTCCAGAGTGCTTCTTCTCCTTCTAATATCATATACCCATGCGCACTTCCCTCTTTCGGGATAGAAACTGATCCTGGATTTAAGTACAAATTTTCTTCTCCAAAGCTCTCCCATGCAGGAATATGCGTATGCCCGTGCAACAGAATATCTCCCCGCTGCATAGGAGGCAGCGATTTTGTATTATAATGATGTCCATGTGTCGCATAAATTAATCTGTCGCCCACAGACAGCACACAGTAATCTGCCAAAACCGGAAATTCTAACACCATCTGGTCAACTTCCGTATCACAGTTTCCCCTGACACAAAAAATGCTCTGCTTTAACACATTTAACATGGAAATGACCTCTTTTGGAGCGTAATCTTTCGGCAAATCATTTCTTGGTCCATGATATAAAATATCCCCAAGCAAAAGCAGCCTGTCTGCCTTTTCCCTGTGAAAAGCTTCTGTCATTTTTTTGCAATAACAGGCGGAGCCATGGATGTCGGATGCTATCATTAATTTCATGCTTCTTTCTCCATTTCCGCATTGATTTCATCTTCGGTTACTTTCATTGCCTCCAATGTCATTGTGAGCAGCTTGTCTAATTCCCAGCCAAGCTGCGCTGCACCGCGCTCAATGACTTCTCTGGAACATCCCGCTGCAAAGCCTTTGCTTTTATATTTTTTCTTTAAGGATTTTAATTCCATATCCTTTGTGCTCTTAGACGGACGCATCAAAGCAGCTGCCCAGATTAAACCAGTCAGTTCGTCTGCTGCAAACAAAACCTTCTCCATCTCACGCTCCGGTGCCACATCAACAGTGATGCCGTAACCGTGCGATACCACAGCATGTATAATGTCCCCGCTGACTCCGCCCTCGCGCAAAAGCTCCGGCGCTTTGATGCAGTGTTCTTCCGGATAAAGTTCAAAATCAATATCGTGAAGCAGTCCCACAATTCCCCAGTATTCTGCTTCCTCTGCATATCCAAGTTCTTTTGCATACCATTTCATAACAGCTTCCACGGTCAGCGCATGCTGAATATGAAATGGGTCTTTGTTATATTTTTTTAATAATTCATAGGCTTTTTCTCTTGTAATGTGTTCCATTCTGTCGTCCTCTTTTTCTGTTTTTCCTATTAGTCAAATCTTTTCCCACTTATTCGATAGGTTTTCTGTAATTTTATTCTTTCATTTGGAAACTGTCAATACCTTTGTCATCGTTCTTCAAATTCAATTTCTTTATTGTACCATAGTCCCTTGGAAAATGTGCTCTAAAACTATTTTTATTGCGTAATTCTTTTATCCACTATATAATCAACCTTAAAAAGACAACTGATTTTAACGGAGGTTTTCCATCTATGATTAAACTGATTGCAACTGATGTGGACGGAACGCTTGTAAAAGACGGTACTCTTTTGATTGACCAGGAATACATGTCTGTCATTTCAAAGCTTGTCGACAAAGGGATTCACTTTGTAGTCTGTTCCGGCAGACAGTTTTCCAGTGAAAAAAAGCTGTTTGCTCCCATTAAGGAAAAACTGCTTTATATTTCTGATGGTGGGACTGTCGTACGTACCCCGGATGAAATTTTAAAAACCTATCCCATGTCTGAGGAGCTTTGGAAAAATATGTACCGCATGGTGCAAGAGTCGTTACCTTCCTGTGACTGCTTTGCCGCCACACCGGATTACTGTCTCGCAGAAGACGGCGGAAGCCGCATGTTCCACTGGTTAAGGGACTCCTATGGATTTGATATGAGAGAAAGCGATGACCTTTTAAAAATAAAAGAAAAAAACATTATCAAATTTACTATTTATCATCCGAATGCCTGTGAAGAAATGTGTACACCGGAATTTATTCCTGCCTTTAAGGACAAAGCAAAGCTTGCGGTCGCCGGAAAAGAATGGGTGGACTGCAATGCCCTTGGAGTAAGCAAATGGACCGCAGTCTCTTTTCTCATGGAAAAATTCCACCTTACCCCGGAGGAAGTGTGCTGCTTTGGAGATAATCTAAATGACATTGAAATGTTGAAAAATGCAGGCACTAGCTACGCTGTAGCAAATGCCCGCCCGGAAGTAATTCATGCAGCCAAGGCAACCTGTCCACCTTACTGGGAAAATGGTGTGCTTCAGATTTTAAAAACTTTACTGTAATGTCCGCTTAAAGAATGCAATAATCTGCTCCCAGAGTTCATCCTGGAAGAACATTAAATCCGCATGGTCCGCTCCCTCCAGTGCAAGAAAGGTCACATCACAGCCTGCTTTTTCGAGTGCTTCATGTAACTGCTCGCTCTGTGAAAAAGGTACGGTGTGGTCATTCGTGCCATGGATAATAAGAAATGGTGGCGCATCGTCTGTCACTTTTGAAACCGGAGAATTTACAAATGCTTTTTCCTTATTGCGCATAACATTATAACCAAAAAACAATGACTCCGGCGCTGCCGCTGCCAGTTCTGCATTATCATATGGAAAGTCTGATGCATTGGTCGGCGGATACCATGGACACGCTGCCTGTACCTTGCTTGACTGCTCAGTATAATCTCCGACATCGAGACTCTTATCATTGTCAAGTGCTGCCATACAGGTGAGGTAACCACCGGCAGACTCTCCCATTACACCAATCTGTTCGGTATTAATTCTGTATCGTTTTGCATGTGCCCGCAGATACCGGATTGCCGCCTTAATATCCTGTAACTGTGTCGGGTAGTTTTCCTCATTTGAAGTACGGTATTCCACACTCGCTACGACAAAGCCGTTTTTTGCTAACCTGCTAAGATATGCCAGATGCGCTGACTTATCCATGCGAAGCCATGCACCACCACAAATCCAGACGATACATGGATAAACCTTACCATTATTGTCCTCCGGATAAATTAAATCCAGCTTTAAATCTCTTCTGCAATGTCCGTACCACGAATCCACCTGTGCAAAAGTAATATCTGTTGTCACCACATACTGTGGCTTTTCCACTGGAATTTGCAATGTTTTTTTCATAAATCCTATTCCTCTTTTCTACCTTCCATTTCTATGACATAGTCGTAACTATATGTATGGACATAAAGCTTATTTCCCTGTTCCACAAGTAAATCCGGCATTTTTTTCAACCGCAAGGTATCAATTATTTCGCCTGTGTACCGGTTAATCTGATATAAATAATCATCTTCTTCGGTAAATCCATAACCACAGATTATAATATCTCCCTTTACAATAAAGTTCATTGAATTATAAGACTGGTCTGCACTTCTCCACAGCAGTTTGTCATTGTTCAAATCATACGCAAACATAAAACAGGTATCCGGTGTGGCATAGCCGTTTGTCACACTTGCCCCGTAAAATATGCCGTCTTTTAAATAAGCATTATTTCCATTGACATACCATTTGTCCGTTGGATAATCCAACACATATAAGCAGTTTCCGGTTTCTTTTTCATAAATATAAAGTTCTTCGTCCGCCCACATATACTGATAGTTCTCATCATAAAAATTATCCCAGTTATACCCAATCATCGGCAGTGACAAATTTTTGCTGTCGTACCATTCATCTGCTGAGTCACTCCCATTGTACTCCTCCGACTCCACGTTCCAATTCAATGGTGTGACTGTCTCTCCTTCTGCATGTGTTTCCTTTGCATCTGATAAATTTATCGTGATATACTTTGTTTCCGAAGCAGTATCCTCCGTATCCATGACATTTTCCTGCTGCTCTGTCTGGCTGTCCACATTGCCGGTCTCTGTTGTCCTGCCCGTATCGGTGCTTGTCTGCTCACCGCCACAGCCTGCTGTTAATACACACATCATTATTAAAAACAAATATACTGATTTTTTCATTGTTCTGCCTGCTTCCTTTTTCTTTTATTGTAGCGCATATTATTTTACACTATTCTGGTTGGGGAAGTAAAGTTTTCTGCAAATTAAAGGAGCTTCACAACTTTGTGCAATTTGACAGTCCAAAAATAGAAAAACACCTTTGCCACGTTAATCTTAAGAATGTTATAATTGATATCTAATTATAAGTGTGTTGCAATGCGTATATAATGAGGAAGATGCTATTTACCTAATTTTCTTCTGAAACTCTTCAATGGAACCCACTCTTGCGGCAATTTTGCTCCATTGGAACAATTTTTCTTCATCTTGTTCCTTTAAAAGAAACTCTTTTAACTCGCCTGGAATTGTACCATAATCTGCAAGAAAATTACAGATTGTTTCCCGGATTGCTTCCGTTCTGCCTTCGCTTTTTCCCAAGTCTTTTCCAAGTTTTATGCCAGCGCGCTCTCCAGCTTCATATTCTGCTTTCCGAAGCTTTTTCTCTTCTTCCTCTTTGTCATATTCAAATATGCTCACAGCAATAGCCTCCGTTTTATTCG
>CAKRCJ010000066.1 GCA_934307185.1 uncultured Roseburia sp. | reverse complement strand
CTGTCTGACATTTTTTTGTGCTTTTGTGTCCAGATGCAGGATAAGCGTCGCTGTTTTAAGCGGCTTTAGCATCTGGCCTTCGGTAATCTGGATGCCATCTGGCGCAAGCTGCGTATAGATTTGTGGAAGCAGTTTGAGAGAATAGGCATCGCCAAGAAAAGATAATTCAACAAGATGCATGCCGCTTTCACGTTCTATCACATGTGCAAATTGTTCATATGCCTTTGATAAGAGCATAAGACTGATGCAATCCACGATGTAAGCTTCCTGCAGCTGTTCATGGTTTAAGTATAATTCGGACAGTTCATCCACGCCATTTCCAAGCGTCACAAATCCATAAGCATAGTGTGTGAGAAAAACCTCATCCAAATCCTGCTTCCAAGAGTAGTATGCCTGACATTCCACCAGTGGGAGAAGTGCGGTATAAATTGCCTTTATGTAAGGCAAATCAGTGGATGGAAAATGAAAACGACTGCAAAGGTCTTTCCAGTCTGCGGCGGATAATTCTGGCGTAAGCTTACATTTCATGTGGTTTCTCCTCCTTAACAGAAGCTGCCATAACAGCTGCAATTTCTTCAAAGCGGCCTATAATTTTATCATAATTATTACGCTGATGAGGAAAGGCACAGTTCATGCAGGATTTAATCCCATTTTTTAAAAATTCACAGTTCCCGCCACAGGATTTTCCAAGTGTATAAAGCGGGCAATAACAGAACAGACAGTTAAAATCTTCCTCAGGAACTCCCTTATGGCACGGAAAATATTCACATTTCTTATTTTGGAAAAATTTATAATATTCACTCATAATGCATTTCTTATCTTATATTTTATTGTTTAATCAGTGAATACAATATTGAGCGGTAAATAATTACCGCTCATAGATTGTATAATGATGTTTTCGAAGTAACAGGATAGCAGAGTCTAAAGATTCCCTGTCATACATTTCCAGACGCAGGACACCATCTTCAAACTCACGGTTATGGATAATACCGATATTTTTTATGTTTAAGTTATTGCTTGCGAGGATTGTTGCAACCGTTGCAATTCCACCTGCCTCATCTAAGAGGTCTAAGTACAGTTCATAAATTTCTTTGATAGGACCTTTGCGTGTGATGGTAATGGAGTCCCTGTAATCTTTGGCAGACTGGAAATCCGTAAGCAGTGCATCTGCATCTGAAGCGATAATGTCATTCTTGGTTTTTTCTAACATTTCTTCGTAAGCATCAATCAGCCGCACAATCTGTGTGCTGTTGGACTGACAGATGTTCTGCCACATGACAGGTGAGGACGATGCAATCCTGGTCAAATCCTTAAAGCCACCCGCGGCAATCGTTTTCATTGTCTCATTTTCGTCATCTGATTTTTTCACAAGGTTGACAAGGCTGTATGCAATAATGTGCGGTAAATGGCTGATGGCAGCAGTGGCATAATCGTGTAAATGATAATCTAAGACCAATGCGACCGCCCCAAGCTCTGTTACCAGCGACCGAAATTCTTCTAAGCGTTCCGGCGATGTTTTCGTTGTCGGTGTCAGAATATAATATGCATTTTCTAATAAATATTCATTTGCACTTTTTAATCCCGTTTTTTCCGAGCCTGCCATTGGATGTCCGCCAATAAAGCAGTCTTCCATAGAGAGAGCAATCACTTCCTCGTGAATATCGGTTTTTACACTTCCGACATCTGTAATAATACAACCGGCTTTGATATTTCCCTTTAACTGGCGCAGATATTCAATATTCCTTTTTACAGGTGTGCATAAAAAAATATAATCACAATCATAAAAATCACTGATAGTACACAGATTCTGATTGGAAATGAGATGTTCTTCGTATGCTTCTGTAATGGTTTCCTGATGGCTGGCAGTTGCGATAATTGTTACATCAGGATAAAGTGTATGTATTTTTTTGGCGATAGAACCGCCGATTAATCCAAGTCCGATAAATCCTATTTTCTGAAAAGACATAAAATCCCCCAATTTTTAAATAGTTTTGCAGGAAAATTTTAACCTGCAATCTTTTTCTATCATATCTGCATTAACCTGAAAAGTCAACACTTTAACGTGCAAAAGTATAGCTGTATTTCTTTGAATATGTACAAAATGTTAATATTGTGTAAACAATAAGAAGCAATTGATAAAAAATGTTTAAAATACATACATAATATATAAATAAAATAATGTTAATTTAATAATAGTTAGTGAAAATGAATAAATAAGTTGTAAAAAAACAGAAAATTTAGTAAAATATAACCATTAACAATAGGCTGCATGAAAGTGGAAGAACTATTGTCAAGAATAATAACTCGTATGGGAGGATTTGCTATGAACGTTTACACAACTGACAAAATTCGTAATGTGGTTCTTTTAGGACATGGGGGATGCGGTAAGACCAGCCTTGTTGAAGCGATGGCTTATCTTGCAGGAATGACAACGCGTATGGGTAAGGTTGCTGACGGCAATACCATAAGTGATTACGACAAAGAAGAAAACAAACGTCTTTTTTCTATCAACACTTCTGTAGTACCAATCGTATGGGGCGATACAAAGATTAACATTTTAGACACACCTGGATATTTTGATTTCGTTGGAGAAGTGGAAGAGGCAGCAGGTGTTGCAGATGCTGCAATTATTGTTGTATCCGGAAAAGCAGGAATAGAAGTCGGTACGAAGAAAGCGTGGGAAATCTGTGAAAAGTATAAACTTCCACGAATGGTATTTGTCACAGATATGGACATTGATGAGGCAAGCTACAGACAGGTAGTGGAAGATTTACAGCAGCTTTATGGAAAGCGGATTGCGCCGTTCCACCTTCCGGTAAGGGAGAACGGACAGTTTGTCGGCTATGTAAATGTATTACAGCAGAAAGCAAAACGCTGGAAAGAGGATGGAACAGTAGAAAAATCCGAAGTTCCGGATTATTCAAAAGAAAATCTTGAAATCTGCAGGGAAGCTTTGATGGAAGCTGTTGCAGAGACAAGTGAAGAATTTATGGAGCGGTATTTTAACGGAGAAGAGTTTTCCGAAGATGAAATCCGTCAGGCACTCCGTGTAAATGTTTCCGACGGAAGCATTGTTCCGGTTTTGATGGGGTCAAATATTCTTGCAAGAGGAATTTACACATTGCTTGTAGATATTGTGAAATATCTGCCAAGTCCGGATAAAAGGGCATGTGCCGGAATTAATGCAAAAACAAATGAAGTCTACAGCGCAGATTATGATTTTTCAAAGCCAAAATCAGCTTATGTATGGAAAACAATTGTAGATCCGTTCATCGGAAAATATTCTCTTATTAAAGTAAATTCCGGCGTATTAAAGACAGATGACCTTTTATTTAATTATCATAAAGATGTAGAAGAAAAAATTGGAAAGTTATATGTTCTCTGTGGAAATAAACCGGAGGAGGTAAAAGAGTTACATGCAGGTGATATCGGTGCATTGGCAAAGCTTGCAAGTCCGGTAACGACAGACTCCCTCTCCACGAAAGCAAATCCTATTTTGTATATTCGGACGGCAATCTCCACACCATATACATATATGAGATATAAAGCAGTCAATAAAGGCGATGAAGATAAAATTTCCCAGGCATTACAGAAGCTTATGATGGAGGATTTGACTTTAAAAGCGGTAAATGACAGTGAGAACGGACAGACATTACTTTATGGCATGGGCGACCAGCATCTTGAGGTTGCGGCAAGCAAGCTTTTAAACCGGTATAAAGTAGAGATTGAACTGAAAAAACCAAAGATTGCATTCCGTGAAACAATCCGTAAAAAAGCGGATGTGGAATATAAGTACAAAAAACAGTCCGGAGGACATGGACAGTACGGACATGTAAAGATGACGTTTGAGCCATCCGGTGATTTGGAGCATCCATATGTATTTGAACAGACAGTTGTCGGAGGTGCTGTTCCAAAGAATTATTTCCCGGCAGTTGAAAAAGGAATTG
The DNA here is from genome assembly GCA_934307185.1 of uncultured Roseburia sp. Taxonomy (GTDB): domain Bacteria; phylum Bacillota; class Clostridia; order Lachnospirales; family Lachnospiraceae; genus Roseburia. Next base: position 5,659 of record CAKRCJ010000066.1, on the reverse strand, counting down.
CAGACTCCTGCTTAAGCGGACCGGTTGCAGCATATCCGGTTGTCGGAGTTAAGGCTGTTTTGTACGATGGCTCTTATCATCCGGTAGATTCTTCTGAAATGGCATTTAAGACAGCCGCAAAACAGGCGTTTAAGAAAGGCTTTATGGAAGCTTCCCCGGTTTTATTAGAGCCGATTGCATCACTTAAGGTAGTTGTTCCGGATAAATATACGGGCGATATTATGGGAGATTTAAACAAGAGACGCGGGCGTGTGCTTGGAATGAACCCGACCGAGCAGGGCTATCAGGAGATTGTTGCAGATATTCCGTATATGGAGTTATTTGGCTACAATACCGATTTAAGGTCAATGACAGGTGGAAGCGGCACCTATTCCTATGAGTTTTCGAGATATGAGCAGGCACCATCTGATATTCAGGAAAAGGAGATTGCTGCAAGGGCAGGCAAAGTAGAGAAAATAGACGAATAAGAGAAAGGAGCGGGGGTCATGAAGACTGCAAGAAATTTATTCATAATTTTATATGCGTTTATTCTTGTAATCAATGACCCTCAGATTGCGCGTGCACATACGATTGAGGGAATTGGAATTTCTTCGGAAGGCATGATTTATAATGAGAGTATTGCGGTTGACCCATATGAAAACGTATCTGAGGACAGCTATCAGGTTATGTATATTTTAAATGGCGGGGAAAACAGCATAAAGAATAAAGAGGTCTACTATAAAGAAGAACTTCCGGTAACGCTCGATGTGCCAAAGCGGGAAGGGTATAATTTTGCGGGCTGGTACACAGACAGCAGTTATACTAAAAAAGTGACCGAAATCAATAAAAAAAATGCGAAAGACATGGTTTTGTTCGCAAAATGGACAGAGACAATCGACAATTATCTGAATGTTGAAATGTATTCTTACCATACAGGCAATTTGTTAAGTCTTAACCAGAAGGAATTAAAGCAGTGTAATTATAATTTCATGGATAATCTGGAAATTCCTGGTATGCCGTCTACAAGAGAAGAAGATTACATTAATAACAGCATTAACAGCTCTGACCTTTGCATGCAGGGACTTTGCTTTACACCGGATTATATCATTATGACAGCTTACACGGAAAGCAAGAACGAACCGGGTGCGTTAATGGTATTTGACAGGGAAAGCGGAAAGTACCTTGTGACACTTGGAATGAAAAAGGACAGCCATCTTGGCGGGGTAGCTTTTGATGGAGATAATCTTTGGATTTGTCATTCAAACTCAAACACATTGGAAAGAATTTCCTATGAATACATTAAGCTTATTGCAGAGGATGCGCCGGGTTACTGTATTGATGCATCGGCAATTTCCGACGAATACCGTCTGAGAAATACGCCATCCTGCATTACCTGTTACGGTGGAAGAATATGGGTGGCAACTTACAGTAAAATGTTTCATTCCAAGATGTATTCTTATACGTATGACCAGAACACTGATAAAATGGTTGTTTTAGGAGAATATGCCATCCCATGTAAAGTACAGGGGATTGCATTTGATTCCCAGGGTTCCGTTTATTTAAGTACATCGCTTGGAAGAAACCAGTCTTCTTATTTACGGGTATATTCTTCCCTCATTGCAATGAATATGAGTCCGGGACATCCGAATGTAAAAGTAGAGATGCCGCCTTGTTCGGAAGAGATTGCAATTGCAGATAATAAGTTATATGTGCTTTTTGAATCTGCAAGTACAAAGTATTTTGAAGGAACTGACGGAAAAGGTGTAAGCAGCGCTCCAATTGATAAATTGTTAGAAGTCGATGTAGCATCTATCTGGTAATAAGAAAGAAGTGGACTGCCTCTAGTGAGACGGTCCACTTCTTTCTTTCATTAACTGTATAATGCGGTCGGCTTTTTTTGCTTCTTCCGGAGACATATTCTGTTTCAGGATAGAAATTAAAAGCTCCGATTCCGGCTTCGTAAATTGAATATTCTGTTTTTTGGCGGAATTTAATGTGCCTAACAAAAAAGGTGCCATATCTTTCATTTCTGTTGGTTTTTTACTATTGGCAAAATTCATAAGAAAAGAAAGCTTTTCCGGAGATAAATTCTGAAATACCGGATTGTTTTTAAAAATATCATTTTCCATCTGATGTCATCCTTTTCCTTTTATTTTTTACTGGCTGGCAAAAATTGCTTCATACGTTTCTAACATGGAAAACATATTTGTCAGCATATCAATGGTCTCTAACTCTTTTGCAGTGCAGAACGGACGCAGGCTGTTTAAAAGTGACTGGGGATTATTTTCTTCTTCCGGCAGGGAACACATCGACAATACCTGCTCCTCTTTGGAAAAAAACTGGAGAGTGTTTTGAAGCTCCATATACTTTATTAATATGGCAAATTGCATTTTTTGTGAGCTTTTTATGTAAGGAATAATTGTTTTTAGCATTTGAATTTCCCGGGTCTGTGTCATGGTATCAAAATTTGTGGCAGGTATATTTTCTTCCATATATGAGTCCTTTTTCTTTTAGTTTATGAATTATCTTTTCATTTATGAATGAAAGTATGAGGGATTGGTTCAGGATAAGGCTATATGGCATAAAATAATAGTGAGGCCGATTAATTATAGGAAAGAAGGAGCGTATGCTTATCATTGAAAATAACAGCGTGTACGAAATAGATGAAGAATGTTTAAAACAGAGAACGGTTCCAAAAGAATGTGAGGTATATGAAAAGATTGTGAGAAAAAGAAAAGAAGCGGAAGAAAAAAGAAAGCAGAAAAAGAAATCATAACTGCAAAGAAAAAGAGCGGATTTCCGCTCTTTTTCTTTGATGGAGACTTCGATATTAGCAGAAACCACCATTATTTCCACATCCACCGCAGCAGAGAAGAAGTAAGATGATCCATAAGCAGTCATTTCCACCGCCACATCCGTTATTACCGCAGAAACCGCCGTTGTTACCGCAGCAGCAGCTCAATAAAATGATAATCCAAAGGATAGAATTGCAGCCTCCTTCATTGCATCCGCATCCACCACAGTTTGTTGCAGCTAAATCACTCATGTTAAATCCTCCAATTTTTTCTTACACCTTATCTTATGGGAATAGAAAAAAAGTGTTACAAAAAATATTTTAAAACTTGTGATGTAAATACTTGTTTGATATATTTATGATATGAGTGGAGGGAGCAAGCATGGGATTTGTTTTAATTGTAGAACCAGATAAAAATACAGCAAAGAAAATAAGTGATTTTTTGAAGTCATCCAAAAAAGAATTTGAATATGGAATTGCAGACTCAGCAGAACAGGCAATTACGATACTCGAACAAAAACAGGTGGATGTTCTTATCAGTGAAATGGAACTTCCGGTTATCAGTGGGGAAGAGTTATTTTCCATGGCTGAAATGATTGCACCGGATGCAGTGCGGATTGTTATGTCAGATGGCAAAAAGATAAATGAAACGGTAAATTTTTTGAATGCAAACAATGCATATAAGGCAATCATTCTTCCATGTCGTGCAAGAGAGGATTTTTTCGAACCGATTTATGCAGCATTGGAATATAAAACGTTGCGGGAACATGCAAAAAACAGAGACCGGCAGATGGATGAATCACTGTTACTTTCCGAAGAAGATTTTTGTCGCATGGATGAAAGCAGGAAACAGAATGAAAAGCTTTATGAGCAGGCAAAAGAACTTGTAATGGCGATGGTACATAAAAATCTGACATCAGATATTGCAGAGTCAGACAGGTGTATTCTTCTAGAAACATATATTCGGAAAACATTTGACAGATACCTTTCCAATATAATAAATGGAAATGGACAATATGCAATTTGTATGAATAGCCTGATAAGTGAGTTCCATCATGAAAATAAAAATCAGATATTTAGGATGAAAAAAACAAAAGAATTTTCTATCCTCCCGGATAAAATGAATGACATTACATTTGTAATCGGTATTATTGCAAATGCCAGTGCTCTTGACCAATATAAAATGGCGGTTCTCCTTGAAGAGACAGAGAAATATTATGTCATCCGGTTTGCATGTGATTATAAGAATTGTACAAATGCAGATGGGGAAATCCTGTTTAAAGAGAAAAATGAAAAATTACGGCAGGATATTTTTTCACTGACAGAAATGCTGGTGGATACATTTGTTTACCGTACTGTAGAATTGAAAGAAGAATATCAGTATATTTTAAATTGTGCGATAAAAAAATAAACGTTTATATAACTTCTGATTATAGTAATTATAAAATATTATGTCTTGACAAATATATGCAAGAATGCCTAAAATATAAAAAAGTATAATTGTATACAATTATGCATGTAAAAATAACCAAATATTTTGCATATATATTCAAAAGCGGGAAAAGAGATATTTTTTCTGCAGGACGAGGAGGCTTTATGAGAGAAGTTATAATGAATCAGAAAACAAATCTGCTACAGTTGGAAGAACATTTTTATCAGCTTGCAGATGTAAAAGAGCCAAATGTATTTCACAATCTTTTTCCTTATAATGAAATTCCGAAGATTGCGTTTAACGACCGTATTGTTCCGCATAATATGCCGGAGAATATCTGGATTACGGATACAACCTTCCGGGACGGGCAGCAGTCAAGAGCTCCTTATACAACGGAGCAGATTGTGACAATTTATGACTATCTTCATAAATTAGGAGGTCCGAAGGGGCTGATTCGTCAGAGCGAATTTTTCTTATACAGCAAAAAAGATCGTGATGCGGTATATAAATGCCTGGAACGCGGTTACAAGTTCCCGGAGGTTACGAGCTGGATCCGCGCCAGCAAACAGGATTTCCAGCTTGTAAAGGATATCGGACTCCGTGAAACCGGAATTCTTGTAAGCTGTTCCGATTATCACATTTTTTATAAAATGAAAATGACAAGACGCGAAGTAATGAACTTATACTTAAGTGTCATAAGAGACTGTCTGGAGACAGGCATCAGTCCAAGATGTCATTTAGAGGATATTACAAGGTCCGATATTTATGGTTTTGTCATTCCATTCTGTGTGGAATTAATGAAGCTGATGGACGAATATAAAATACCGATTAAAGTCCGCGCCTGCGATACGATGGGTTATGGGGTAAACTTCCCGGGTGCCGTAATTCCACGAAGTGTACCAGGTATTATTTACGGACTTACCACACATGCCGGTGTGCCGTCTGAACTCATTGAGTGGCACGGACATAATGATTTTTATAAGGCAGTTAATAATTCGACAACCGCATGGCTTTATGGAGCGAGCGGCGTCAACTGTTCCTTATTCGGTATTGGTGAGCGTACCGGTAACACACCACTTGAAGCTATGGTATTTGAGTATGCACAGTTAAAGGGTACCTTAGACGGCATGGATACCACAGTCATCACAGAGCTGGCAGAGTATTTTGAAAAAGAGCTTGGATATGTACAGCCAAGCCGGACACCGTTTGTAGGAAGCAACTTTAATGTAACAAGAGCCGGTATTCATGCAGACGGGCTTTTAAAGAACGAAGAGATTTACAACATTTTTGATACAGGAAAGTTTTTAAACCGTCCACCGCTTGTATCTGTTTCTAATACGTCAGGACTTGCAGGCATTGCCCTCTGGATTAATTCTTATTATCATCTTCCAAAAGAGAAGGGTGTCGATAAAAACTCTGAGCTTGTCAAGATGGTAAAGGTATGGGTTGACAAG
>CAKRCJ010000065.1 GCA_934307185.1 uncultured Roseburia sp. | reverse complement strand
GACAGCAAAATTTTACATATCTATTTCTTACCAGAAAGATTTACTTTCCATAGACACAAGAATTTTTACACCCTCATTTTTTTTGCAACAACTGCCCTTCTCCACATCATAAAAGAAACCTATTTTTGTAATTGTTTCTTAAAAGTATCTATTTATTCTTATAGCAACATTTTTTATATTTTCGCCCACTTCCACATGGGCAAGGATCATTAGGATATATCTTCTTTTGATTCCTAACAACGTTTTCTTCTTTTCTTGCGGCCAATACTGATGCCATAATTGGATCCTCCATTAATAAATATTCCTCACAAAAAATAGCACAGTCTTTCTCATCCATAACCGGCACTGGAATATATGTCTTTTTAATAGTATCAACAAACGGAAGGATTGTAACTGGATTCATCAAATATTCCTTAAATTCTTCAGCATCCGGATATCCCTTCTTCCATATACTTTTTATTTTTTGTATTGTTGCTGATTTTGGTTGTTTTTCAATCACATCGACATATGGATTCGTAAAGTATTTCAAATACGAAGAATCATCTGTAATAAAAACATTACTATATTTGAGCGGAGTATAATCATATGTATCCGTACATGCAACTAAAATTATGTGATCATCCTCATATGGTTTTTCTGGTAATTCTATAGATACTAATTCTTTAAATTTATCCCAGTCATATCTTACAGATTCTTTTCGACGATTAAGCTGTTGTATCGCCTCCTTAACGTTTTCTTTCCGTTTTTCTAATTCATTCAAATCATATGACGTCATTACTGCTTTCAATTCGGTAAGAATAAGGTAATCCCCCAAAACAGAAATTACATCATATTCAATTTCTCTTCCATCAAATGCATCATACTTTACTTTATTTGTATTTAAAAAAAAATTAGGGATATCATTATGTTCAAAATCAGTAATTCCTTTTGAGTATCCCCTTTTTAATTTATTAATGAATTTCTGTTCAAAAATATGACCTACTTCTGCCACATTTTTATTAAATCTAATAAACTGACGTTCAATGAATCTATCAAGATTTACTTGTTCCAATAAAGCTTGACTTAATATTACTTGTTTCTTACTTATCTTTAGAAGTGGCTGAGAAAAAATGTCATCATCTCTATTTTTCTTTTCATGAAATACAAATCTGTCTACTAACTTCTCTGAATACTCAACCTCAAACTCATGTATTCTTGCCAACTCCTCTATAAGATACATGACATTAATCAAGCTTATTTCTTTAGTATATGTATCTTGTTTTCTATCATCAATATACTTCATTGATGCAAAATACAAAACCTCTGATAGCGTATCCAGATAATTATACGCAACTATTAAATCCCTTACCTTTACTCCTTTCACTATACAATCCAAATAGTATTCTTTTGTCAAAGCATCCACGACCCGTTCTTTTATCTTTGATACCTTTTCTGCTTCTTGAAACAACATTTTATCTGGATGAAACTCGCTAAAATTAAAAAACTCATATTCTTCCGTTTGGATCCCAATTAGCTCATCTGCCAACATTGATAATTTTTCATATGCAATAGGAATGTCATGTTGATTTCTATAATCAAATAGTGTATGATTTCTTACTTGATATTCTCTCCGAAATACTCCCATACTCCTAGCCTTATACTTTTCATCATTCTCAAACGAAAAGGCATATTGCTGAGTTCCTTCTGCCGTTTTATCTATATACCCCATTTTATAGTATCCATATCGAATCCCTTCTTCTATCCGGCATATAAGATATCTCTGTGATGCAATATACAAATACCTTTCAAATTCAGCATTTTCATATGGATGAATAAGTTCAAATTTTATATCGCTGTGTACTATTTGTGTCTCCAATGATTCACCAAATCTATAATACAAATAATGAACTATTTCATTCATACTTTCAAGAATGGACTCGAAATTATCTGATATTTAGCTTTTCAAATTATCGTAGTACTCAACAGGTCTGTTTGCTATCGACAATTCCATTCCTGTTATGCAATCTGGATTTAAGAAATCTTGATAGTTTTCCCTAACAAGGCGTGTTTGATCCTGATGAAAAAGTAATAAACTAATTAGCTGTTCTACAAAAGGAATTTTACCAGCCTCACATTCATCCATTCTTGCAGAATTAACAGAATTCATTTTGTAAAAGCACTCTGTATAAATCGCCACATCAAGGATATCCTTTATTATTTTATCATCAATGGTAAGACCTTTTTGAAAAATATCTTGTGTATCCACATTCGGATTATTTATTGCTTTTGCTAAATCAAGAACATATCCCAATATTTGTTTTGTTTTTTCATAATCCTCCGTCGTATATCTTATTCCTATAGGATTGCGAATACAATTTGTCTTAAATAATATATGTTTCAAGTCATGGTCATAAGGCTCTCCTTCTCTAATATCTGTGTTATACATCAACATCAAGAAAAATAAATTAATTTTGCAGTTTTCCAAATCCCCCTGTTCATATGTATCATGAAACTTATTTATAATTTCAGTTTTCAAATGACGTTTCTCCTAAATCACATATTTTTTCTAGTTTATATTAGTTTTTCTTCCTTTCTCCAATTACAACGAACATATCCCGCAAATTCTTTTTTAACCTCCAAATTATCTCCATCAACATGGTCTACAATAATAATCTGTGGAAGAATTCCTGTATCTTTTTCTATATCCTTGATTTCATCAAATATTGTCTTATACATCTTGTTTACCGCTGCTATATCCGATTGAGTAATCTCCGAATCATCAATATTTCCTTGAGGAAAATATACTTGACTTGGCTGATCAAAAAACATAAACAACGGCATTGGCGAATTTTCTTGTTTTGCAAAATAGTGAAGAAAACTTAAAAAGAGCGCTATGTGACATGACACCCAATTAGCTCCACTTCCCATCTCATAAAGAAAAACTTTTTCTCTGTTATTTTGATGCTGATATAGGTCAAAACTTCCGTCAGTTAATCCAAAATTTAAATTAATTGGTTGATATTCGTCTTCAAAGTCCAAAGTTTTTGCCAGTTTGTTCATATTATCTGAAAGAAAACTCTGAGCTTTATTCATCTTTGTTCCCACATCGAATCCTTTTATTTTTTCTTCTAATACCATAATTTGATTCTTGATTTCTTTAATATCCTCATCGACCATATCAAAAACTCCAGAACTGTTCATTTCAGCACATACCGCTATTTTAGCCTTTGCATAATGGACTTTTTCTCTCTTTGATACCAAATTTTGGGATGAAATAAACTTCTGCTCAACAACTTTAATTTGACTCCATACCTCACGTATCCTTTCTTCAAGTTTTGAATGTTCTTCTTTTAACTTTCTCACATCTTCTGAAAAATCTGCAGTATATTTTTCAGTTAATTTTAATTCTTGATTCAACCATTCTGTTGCTTCTATTAAAGCTGCATCTCTTTCTGCTACTTCCTGACAATCATGTCCACAAATCGGACAGATATATTTATCCGTTTCTATCTCAGACACACTTGTTTGTTCTTTTAATTCTTTCAACATTTCTGAAAAACTATTACCGGTTAATGAAGCATTCCCAGTATTCTTTATCTGCAACAGAATATCTCTTTCTTGATTTCTCAATTCCTCCAACTCTGCATTTAATTTACTATAACGCTCTGTTATTTTCGCCTCACCGAAAAGCTGAGAATCATCAAAATCTGGTAGATTTTTTGCAGTTTTTAACATATTTTGCAAAGTCATATTATTATCAAAATCTCTATCTAGTAAAGCATAATAATTTTGTAATAATACCTGTAAGTTTTCACGGATATACTCAGCGCTTTTTTCATTTGCTTTCTGTTTCTTTTCCTTTTGTTTCAATTTTGACTTTAATGTACTTAACTGAATCAAATCACTATAATATTCTTGCCCTATCATCCCTGCAAAAACGGGAAACTGGTCAATCACTTCTTTTCTCTTGTAATAGTCCGAGAAACGATAAAATAAAGCAAATTTGCTTGCCATTAAATTCTGATGTTGAAAAAGATATGAAACCATATTTCTTAAAGATGCCTTTTTCTCTTTTTCTTCTGAATCCGTAGATACATTGCTTACAAATAACCCTAATGCACATTCTATTTCATATTGCACATCTTTATACGGTATTGGTGTTCTATCCTTAAAATAGACCAGTTCCAAAGTATTTGTATCAAAATCATAACTTTCTTTTATAAAATGCATCTTATACATATTGTCTCCTGTATAACGAGCTACGATATATGAACTTCCGTCAATATGCATAACAAGCGCATACAAGTATGCAAACTCCGTAATTTTCCCTTTAGGAATAGTACAGCGTGTACTACATAAACAATAATCAATAATTTCAACCAGTGCACTCTTTCCCGTCTTAGATTCACCGGTTATAATATTCACACCTTGCTTAAGAGGAACTATTCTTTTTTCACCATTTTCATTAAATATAATTATCGATTTTATATAACTCTTCATTCGCTTTCAACTCCTAAAAAATAAGATAAATGGTTGTCGGTTGTTTTTGAAAAAATAATGCCTAGATAATATGCACATTTTACCCAATTTTTCACTATACCAGAAAAACTTTTATAATCAATTTTTTTTACAACAATTAACTTATGTTCATTATTAATAACTACCTTATTTTCAGAGCACAAAATAATAATACTTTCTTTGGAATATGGTTTAAGTGCATTATATCTGTCAATATATCCTGTTAAACGTGTTCTTCCCGAAATTTTACTATTACCTACAACTTGCTCCGATTGAAATAGTGTATCTATACGGCTTTTTATGTTTGCATTACATAATTTTTCCCTTGATTCTTTATGTATCAAAATAGGTAATGCCATAAATACAAGCTTAAGCTCACAAGGTTTTTCATATCCAGTCAAAAAACTTTGAATTAATAGTGAATAAAAATGCGTGTTCATAGACAATCGCTTTATATTCTCAATGCTCATTTTCGTCACCTACTTTCCAATTAAACTCTGTTTCGTCTACAATATTATGTATAACTCCATGTTGGAAAAAATCTTGGTTTCGAATAATTGAGCCAAAATCGTCTGCATTCCATAACATAACCCTGTTATAAAGATGTTTTGAAATTTTTATTTGAGTTACTTCATCGACACCCTCAGCCTCTATTTCACTATCATCCTTTTCACATTTCATTCTTGCTGACAATGTATTTTTATATTCGTCTATGCTTTGCAAATACAAAAAGTTATTTTTAAAATACTCCGCAATAGTTATATCTGTTTTCCAATAATCAGATATTGCTTCCGTTACCTTTCTTTCGTAATCAATATCACGAATTGCCTCAACAAATTTCTTCTGCTGCAATGCAGCTATTTCTTCCGTTGGAATTTCGGCATTTGAATAAACAGTCGGAAGTGGAATAGTTCCAGGTGAACAATGCCCTGCCGTCTCCTTCTGTAATAATTCCTCAAATTCTGTTTTTGTAATTTGCCATATATGCGGCGGATTTTTCACCTGCATTATTATGTTGCCTACTAGTGCACCTATATAATAATCTCTATTCTCTTCTGGAATATGTCCCACAAACTTTGTAAATTCTTTTGATATTCCCTGAATAGATGTTTGTGCAGGCGCTATAATAAACTTTTCCAAAATATCAAGTAATTGATTCTCATCAAATGAATCACAAAAAATCCTATTATACTGCTTTCTAAATGTTTCTTCTCTTTCCTTATGTTCTGCTCCAATTTCAGTAATACAAGCTAATTTTTCACGCTTATCTAATTCATTCCACTTTGAAAATGGTGAATCCGTAGTGATGATAGATGTAGTACTGAGTATAAAATTCGAAAACCCCTTAAGTCTTTCATAATCCGTATACCAATTTGCTAACGTTTTCCAAAATTCTATATCCCTATCAGAAAGATTTTTTTTTCCAAAATGATGTTTTACTTCTTTCTGATATCTCCCTTTATTTTTATTAATAACACTAACATCACCATTCACTTCTATTTGAAGAGTATCCCCTTCCATAAGCTCATAACAATCCTTTAGTGCTACTAGATATTGATAAACATTTCCTGCTTGATTCAATGTTGCGTCATTAACTGCTCTATCCATTCTTTTCACCTCTTTCACTACATAGAACACTTATTAGAACGAAAATGCTCTTATACAAGTTACATACTGATTTTATCCCATAAATAAAAATTACCTGTTTCCAGAAAATGCTCTATCTCAATGAATGATTTTCCTACTCCATTTAATGTTAATTTCAATCGGTAGAAATCAACTTCTCCTGCGCCATTCCGATAAGGATATATTGAGGGTAACTCTGCTGAATACTTCAAAAGTTCCTTGCCCTTTTTGCCAGACATACTTGCATAATCTCTTTCTGAAAGCATACTTTTTCTTTGGCACTCTTCATCCATATTTGCTTCATAAAAATCTTTATCAATTTCGATATTGGCCCAAGGAAACAGTTCTTGAATTACTGACTCATAACCCCTTACTCCAAACCCTAAAATTTCTCTTTCAAATAATATTTTTTCGACTTCTTTTTCACATTCAGATTTCAATCTAAATGTTCCACGACCAGACGATTTATTAATCCATTCTTCAACTTCTAAGATAAGACTTCCTTTCTCATTAATGTGTAGCATCCATTCTTTTGCTAATACCAAGGAAGTCCAGCGACTTGTAAATTCACTTTGCTTATTTGCCAAGTCATATAACATTTCTTTGGAAGTTGGTATTGTTTGTTTCCTTGGAATACTTATTTTCCATCCTTCTTGACACCTTTTTGCTGTTTGTTTATTAACACATTCCCAAATCAATTCTCCTGTTGTAGGCGAGGACAAAACAATGATAACAGGTAATGAGTGATTTAACCAATAATAATAATGCTTAATATCTCCTCGATATATCACACAATTGTCTTTTTGTTCTTTAAAATAAGAATCCCCTGACTTTATTTGAACAGCTATTAATTTACCAGATAGATATTTATCATCTCTTGTCTCAATTATTGCATCTATACCATAATCTCCAATTGGCTGTTCTCTAAACATAAAACCAATTTTCTGAAATGCTGCTCCACATTCAAGAACCCCAATTCTCTCACAATCTTCTTTTAACATATATAATTGAATAATCCTTTCTTAGTTCACATTCTTTTGCATTTACCCTTAATCTCCCCCACCAGCTCATGCACCGTCGTACACGGGCACATCTCTGATGGCTTCGTTTTACCTTCTCTTTTACACTGTTCCAGTTTCTGCTGTGCTATCTGAATTGCCTTTTCTTCGTCACCGGCTTTGCAGATTTTGCCATACATCTGCTCATCAGCCTTGGAGTATTTCTGTCCAGTCTTGGTTTCATATACTCGTCCGAAATCTGAGCAACAAGTCCAAGAATCTTGGATTGCCGGCATAGAACCAAAGTAAGCATACATCCATATCTCAAAACATGGATTGGACCAGCCCACTTGTATTCCTTTATCCTCTGCCTCTTTTATAATCTCATCAAATCCTTGCACTTGGTCTCTATCAAATACAATCCATGGGATTCGATACTGTGCATCATAAGCAGTGAGTTCCAGACATTTATCAATCATTGCACGAGTCTTTGTCTCTACCACCTTTATTACAAGCTTGTTTCTCACATCTTCCGGCAATGCCTGATGGAGACCTTTAAAAAAGCAGCGTTCCGTAGCCTCTGTATCCGTAACAATCAAATAGTAGCCCAATTCCGGCACCTTGAATTGTTTTCTCTGGTCTCTCGTTTTTCTATTACCTGTTCTGTCTTTTTTCGCCATACTCATTCCTCCTTAAATATATCAATGCTCTTTAAGGTAGGAATCGCACCATACTTTCCAATCAAGTAATTCTTCTCATAACTTTCATCCTTACGGATACGGGAACCATCCTCATCTACGAAGTCAGCCAATGAGTAAAGTGTGGATACACCTCTTTCATCCTTTTCTACAAACCAGATTTCATCACGACGCAACAACTGATTAGACAACTGCCATGTGTCATGGGTTGTAAATACAAGCTGTGCGTGGTTGGTGTTGATTTCCGGATTTAAGAATGTAAGCAGGAAGTTTCTTACCAAAAGCGGATGCAGGCGAGCATTTAATTCATCAATGAAGAACACACTGCCCTTCTCCAACACTTCCTGCAATTCCGGATATAATGCAAACATCTTCAAGGTTCCGGCAGACTCCAATCCCAACGGAATTTCCGCCATTTCATCAGAATCTATCATCTTGTGAAGTGCGTTAATCTTGTATCGTTCTTCCTTGCTTTCAGCCTCCTGAGGAACCTTTTCAATTCTGAAATCCTTGATATGCTCATCAAAAGATGCGAAATATTCTACAACTTTTTGCTGCACATTCTTATCTTCTACAAATCCCTTCGGCAATCTTCGTGACATAAAGAAGTTGGTAAAAGGATCACCAAAATCCGCAAATTCATTTGCAAGGAACCAATCCCTGATTGCCTTACACTTACCAATCTTCAGCTTTGCTCCCAAAGAGATAATAAGCACCTGCTTTTCCAATGCTACCTGAATATTGTCCCTACTGCTCTTTGGGAATCCCGACAAGTCCAGTTCCTCGTCACTGGTGCCACGATAAAATACTGTACTATACTTTCTGGCAGTCTTTGCCTTGGAATTAAGCCATTCTTCGGTTACACCTTCCTTATTGATGCAAAAACCATAGTTATAGCTTCTCTCAGACTTATCCCCAGGCAATGTGAAGTACACCTCAAAGCTAGATTCCGCATTGGCAGATGTGGAATCAAACAAGAATGGCGTTGGTCTGAACTCTTCAAACTTCTCCTCCTCATCGCCATACTTAAAGGACTCTGCAACATACTCAGACATATATTCAAAAGCATTATATATATTAGACTTTCCGCTTGCATTTGCACCATAAATGGCAGCAACTGGCAAAATCTTCTCGCTACCAACCGTCACTACTCTGTCTGAAAACTCGGTCATCTTCGCCGCAGACAAATCCAAAGTAGCCTCTTCTCTAAATGATTTGAAATTTCTAAAATTAAATTGAATTAACATGATTGCTACCTCACCTTCTTTTCTACTTTCTATTATATACAGTTTTTGCAAAAAATCAACATTCAAATTCGATTTATTCTCATTTTAATGTATATTTTTGTTGCTATAATAAAAATCACCCAATTTACATCTTCGTAAACTGAGTGACTTCGCACAATTTATACTTTTTTCTTTTTGAGCTTTCTCTCCGGCAATTCCGGGTACATTTCTTCCACCATATTCTGCAATGCAGTTCTATCATCCAAAATAGTTACTGGCAACATAAGTTTTGCACCTTCATATGGCGGTTCTGGTTCACTGTCCGGCATAAATTTCTTACTGGCCTCTGTAATCTTTACCAGAAATCCATTGCCATAAATCCCACCAAATATCCGCTCTTTATAATAAAAAATAAATCCACCCATCATAGGAATATTTCGTACATTTCCCAAATCAGATAGTTGATCCATTATGTAATCTGCTAGTTCTTTATTCTTTGACATAAACACCTATTCCTTTTTCAATGCCTGTACTCTCATTGCTATATTTTCATTAAATTCTTCATCTGAAAACTTCGGATCTCTGGTATCAAACCATATCTTACAAGGCACTTCGCCACATTCACCACAATTTTGCATACACTTATTATTTCTAAC
>CAKRCJ010000064.1 GCA_934307185.1 uncultured Roseburia sp. | reverse complement strand
GCCATTCTTTTTCCTGTTTCTGAGGAAACAAAATTGGATACCATACTTCTTTTTACAAGGCAGCTCATTTCCTTCGTTATTTTTTCTTCCGTCTCCATATTTTTTATCTGTTCGGATACAGAATTTTCCGATGAGAAGTCATAACATTCCATCACACGGTGCACTGCAGTTCCCCTTAATGCACCAAGACTTATTTCCTGCTTTTCCTCCGTCTGCTGCTGCATAAATGCCGGAATGGTCGGTGCTGCCGGCTCTTCTGTAAAAGCAGGCACCGTCTCCTCCTGCTCTTCCTCAAATTTTTTCCGCATGGCGCGGTGTTTTAATTCCGATACTGAATATTTATTTTTCCGCAAAATATCCGTCCGGTACGGATACACATTCGAAAATCTTTTTTGTAGCTGTTCAATCTGCTTTTTATCCGCTTTTTTTATCTCTAATCTTCGTTCGGAAAGACTATCTGCTTTTTTTATCTGGCTTTCGACTTCCTCTAACGCAAGCTCTGCCGCTTTTACAATGCGCACCGGATATTTTTCACCGTAAGCTGCCACCGCCGGAAGCACCCAGTCCAGATAGCCCGAAGCTCCCTCTCTCGCTAAGTACGCAAGCGGCTGTCCGCTTTCTGCTGTTTCCAAAAGCTTTGCCTGCTGTCTGAAAAATTCCAGTTTATCTTCGGCATCTTTTAAAGTGCCTGTCAGAATTAATTTTTCCTTTGCGCGGGTTAATGCAACGTACAGCACACGAAGCTCCTCGCCCAGATTTTCCAGATCAATCTGCTTTGCAATTGCTTTCTTTGCAATAGTCGGCGATTTGATGCGCCTTGTTCCGTCCATGTAATCCAGCCCGATGCCAAGCTCTGGGTGAAGTACCATTTTACTTTTTGTATCCTGTTTGTTAAAGTTTTTTCCCATACCACAGACAAATACGACCGGAAACTCCAAACCTTTGCTCTTATGAATACTCATAATGCGCACAACGTCCTCGTTCTCACCCACCATGTCTGCCTCGCCAAAATCGACATCGTACTTTTGCAGTTCATCGATATAACGCACAAAATGAAACAGTCCTTTATAACTGGTTTTCTCATAGGCTGCCGCTTTCTCCAAAAGCATGTTTAAATTCGCAGTCCGCCGGTTTCCTGCCGGCATTGCTGCCACATAGTGACCGTATTTTGTTTCCTGAAGAATAATTTCAATCAGCTCATGGATTGGAGTGTCCGGTACAAGTTGTCTTAGTTGTTTATATTGTTTGTAAAATTTAAGCAGTTTCCTGTGTGCGGCATGCTGTATATTTTCCTGTTCTGTCTCTTCCTCCAGCCGCTCTGCAAGCTCGAGTACCGCCTCATGAAACGGCACGTTTTTATCCGACAAACGTAGTACTGCCAGCTCCTCATCGGTTAACCCTGCCATCGGAGAACGAAGCACTGCCGCCATCGGAATATCCTGCCTTGGGTTGTCCAAAAGCCGAAGCATGGAAAGAACCGTCTGCACCTCCACTGCGGAAAAATATCCGGTGGAAGAAATCGCATGCGCCGGAATGCCGTTTTCATTTAACACCTCCACAAGGGAGTCCGCCCAGCCGGATAAGCTTCGCAGTAAAATTACAATATCCGAATAACGGACCGGTCGAAGCTTACCGGAAGCCTTGTCAGTGACAGACTGCGTCTGCATCAGGTGTCTGATTTCTTCTGCAGCCATTTTGGCTTCCAACGTCTTTTTATCCGAAAGCTCCGTGTCCTCCAAAAGTTCATCATTGCTGTCAGCTAAAATGATTTCCGGGGTAAAGCCATCTGTCTTTTCATAGGAAGCACCCGGATAAAGGGCGGCATCTGCATTATATTCCACATTTCCAAGGCTTCGCGCCATAATTTTATAAAAAATATCATTTGTGCAGGTAAGCACTTCCTCCCGGCTTCTGAAATTTTTATGTAAATCAATGCGCTGGGTTTTGCTTTCCTCTAAGGAATACTCATCATATTTTTTCATGAAAAGCTCCGGTCTTGCCAGACGGAACCGGTAAATGCTCTGCTTTACATCTCCTACCATGAAAATGTTGTTTTCTCCGCGCTCCTCCCTCGAAATGGAACGGAGTAACGTCTCCTGCACCTCGTTACTGTCCTGATACTCGTCAATCATAATCTCTTCAAATGTATCCCGGAACTCCTCAGCGGTTTTCTTTGCCTTTTCTGTCTCCTCATCAACTAAAATACGGAGTGCAAAATGCTCGACATCATGAAAATCGACAAGATTTTTCCGCCGCTTTGCTTCGGCAAATTCCTCTGCAAACTGCTTTGTCAGACGGATAACTTCGTCTAACATTGGCTCTGTGCGCTCTAGCTGTTCAAGCATCAGATCGGTGGAACAGAAAAAATACTGTTTACACAGCTTCTTTCCCACCTCTTTGACCTGTTCCCTTAAGTTTTTCACAAGCTCTAACTTTTCTGTGCTTCCCTCAAAGCCTCTGCTGCTTGCCAGCCTGTCGTATTTGATATTTGGAAGTGTCTCTGCCAGCTCTGTAAACGCCTTAAGCTCTGTAAGCTTTTTATATTTCTCCAAATCACTCCCGATGGCTTTTTCGTACATATCCGGTCCGTCGCTCTCCTGCGTAAGCGCAAACGCCTGCTCTAAAATGCCCACACAGTCCTTTAAGACAAAACGGATATTTTCTGTTAACGGCGCAAGCCATTCTGCCGCATTAAGCTGCTCTTTGTTTTCAATATGATAAGCCCCAACGCAGGAATTTAACCATTTTTCCGGCCACGGATAGCTTCTGGAAAACTCATACAACTGTAAAATAATATCGTTTAACGCTGTATCCGTCCTGCCCGAAGCGTAGCCCTCCACAAAGTCTTTAAATGCCTCTATCGGCTCCCCATAATTTTTTTCCAAAACCTTACTTAAAACGTCCTCACGCAGCAGCTTTAACTCGCCCTCGTCCCCAATACGGAAATTCGGCTCCAAATCAATCTCATGAAAATGATTGCGCACCACATAAAGACAGAAGCTGTCAATTGTGGTAATCTGTGCATTATGGATTAACGTAAGCTGTCTTAATAAATGCTCGTCCCCCGGCTGCTCCTCCAACGCTTTCTCAATGGCATTTCCAATTCGCTCGCGCATCTCTGCCGCCGCCGCATTGGTAAATGTCACAATCAAAAGATGGTCGATATCGACCGGCTGCTCTTTGTCTGTTATCATTTTCACAATCCGTTCCACTAAAACAGCCGTTTTTCCGGAGCCTGCCGCCGCAGATACTAATATATTGCGTTTTCTTAAATCTATGACCTTCTGCTGCTCTGTGGTCCATGAAACTCCCATACCTATTACTCCTGTTCTTCTTTCATTTTCAAAAGTACCGCTTCTGCGCTGTCGAATTTCTCTAATTTATGATAAGAATAGCCCGGCATTCTCGCATCAAATCCGCAGATGGTGTGATATGGACAGTAATCGCAGCCGCTTTTTCCATCTAACGTATATGGATTTATGGAAATATCCCCTGCAAAAATTCTTTTCCCGGTTTCTTTGATTTTTGCCTGCACATAATGGGACATGACCGAAAAATCATGGGTGCTTGCAACCTTTGAGGTGGCTTTTAAGCTGCCGTCTGTCTTTTTTCCGACCGGGATAACCGACGAATTTCCGGCAAAATCGGTATCCATTGCCTCGTAAACCTCCGGGTCATCATTGACTAAGCCGTTTAACTTTAACTGCTCTAACACGCTGTTTCGTATCTCCGCTTCTGTCTCATTTCCAAGTCCGTCCACGATTGGATTTTTTATATGGTAATAAAAAATTCCCGCCGGCTCCGCCTTTTTTCCACGGTGCTTCTTTTCCTCTAATTCTAACGCCGCATTCATATAGACCACAAGCTGCAGTTGCAGTCCATAATATAAATTTACAAGCGAAAAACTTGTATTTCCCGATTTGTAATCAATAATCTTTACATAAACCTTATCCGATGTCTCGTAAGTATCCACACGGTCAATTCTTCCAAGGAGGTTCATTTTTTCTTCCTCACTCAGCTGGAAACGGATAGCATCTAACTTATCCGCCCGTGAAAAAGATACCTCAAAATCACTCGGCACAAATTTTCCTTTCTGTATCTGCGTGGTAAGTGCCCAGACCGTCCGCTTTATCGTCTCCCTCATTCTTCCGGTAAGATAACGGTTTCTCACATTTTCAAACGCTCCGGCATTTTTGCAGCCCGCAATCGCATCGTCCATGCTCTCCTCAATAAAAGTTTCCTGCACCTCCTCCGGGAGATTAAACCAGCTATACTCTGACTTTTCCACCCGTCTGGAAAAATGCTCCAATGCATCGTGGTAAATATTTCCCATGTCCACGCTCGCAAACTCCAAAAGCTCCCGTTCTTTCAAATGTAATCCGTAGTTTAAATAATGTGCATATGCGCATGCCGCAAAACGCTCTAACCTTGTAACACTGTTCTCTAACACCGTTCCATAAAGTGCCTTTGTCACCGCGCGGCTGATTGGTTCATCTCCATGCACGGCATAAGCCGTTTTTAACAGTTTTTCTGCCTCATTTTTCCATTCCTCGTCTGAAAAATAAAAATGTGCCAGTGCATTCCAGACCTGTTTCTCGCTCTGCTTCTCTGTCTCTTTTGTGTTTTCCTCTCCCGTGCTTTCTGCTTTCGTATTATCCGCTTCAAACGCATGCAGCCCTTCTAAGAAAAATTCCATACTGCTTTTCGGAGTGATAATACAGTCAAAAGAGGTTGCCTCCTCAATTTCCTTTACTTCCTTTTCCGGGAACATTTTAAGCAGTGTTCCCACAAAGTACGACCTTCTGAGTGCCTTTCCTTCTGCATTTACTTTTGAAAAAGTAACGTACAGAAAATCTGACGGCTTTGTCACATTCAGATACAGATAAAACCTTTGGATAAAAACCTTTTCCCTCGCACCCGGTGCAAGCTCCAGATTACATGCAGCCATCTTTTCCCGTTCAAACTGGGAGATAATACCGCCGGCACTGCCCGCCTTTGGCACAACACCGTCATTTACGCCGATAAAAAATAATATTTTGATGTGGTTTAATCTCGTCCGCTCGATATCTCCAATCGTCACCTTATCATTTCCCGGCGGAATGACACCTACTTTTGCCGCCTCAAAACCGGCATCTAAAATATCCGCATACTCTTTTACCGGAAGGCTTTCCTCTCCTAAAAAATCCACCACCTTGTCGAAAAGCTCCATGACGATTTTGTAAATCTGTGCATATTCTTTCGCTTTGACCGAATTTCCCTGCTGTTCAAATTCCAGTTCCTTTTGTTTTAATTTTTGCTCTATTTGTAATTTTTCAATCAATTCATACAATACAATTGTATTTTCCCGGACTGTTTTTCCTTCGGAAAAGCTTTCAATCAAAGGTGCAAAAAAATCATAAATTTTCTGCCGGACATTGTTCATCTCCACAAGGTTTTCCTTTTCCTTCTCATCAATCACAAACGTCCACTGTTTTTCCCATTTTTTTCTGCCGCGGATACCTTTTGCAAGTACATAATTTTCCAACAGATCTATCTCTTTTTCTGTGATATCCGTAAGATTACACCGCAAAAAGCGGAACACACTCTCATATGAGAAGTCAAGCTCGACCACCTCAAGCACGGCACGGATAAACTCGATAAACGGGTGGAATAAAATCGTTCTTGTCTGGTCGATAAAGTATGGGATTTCGTAGGCGGAAAAAATCTCCTCCACATAATTGTCATATAAGCTGACATCACCCGTCACGACTGCAATATCCTTATAACAATAGTTTTTTTCCCGGACAAAACGCGCAATCTCCCGCGCCACAAAGGAAAGCTCCTCTCGCGGATTTTTCAGGCAGGCAAGCATTAACTCGTCCTCTTTTTTCTGCCATCTGTGATAATACGGACGGAATAAGTTCTGCTCCATAAAATAAAGGGACGGTGCATTTTTATAACGGTGCTTTTCCCCATCGGAAAGTACAACCGGCTCCTCCACTGCAACGTGAAGCTCTGCTGCCATTTTCATAAGCGAAGAAACCGTTTTTTTACTCATGGAAAAAAGCTCCTGCTCACCTCTGCAATGGTAAAAGTCTTCTTTTGTATCCATCGTCAGCGAAACCATCAATTTTTCCGACAGCACTAAAAGCTTTTTTAGTAACTGGTTCTGGATTGGCGTAAAACCGGTAAATTCATCGAACACAATGACGCTGTCTTTTATCATTTTGGAGTCTTCCGCCACCTCGCACAGCAGGGAAAGCACCTCTTCCGCGGTAATATACTTTCCTTCAAGGTAATCTGTAAAACCGTGATACATGACAGAAATATCCTGCATTTTCAAGCGCAGCGTTTCCCCGACTTCTTCTGTATTCAAAAATGTATCCAGATTTTCCGGGGAAATATTGTACTGCGTCAGCTCGGAAATTAATGATTTCACTTCGCTGATATATCCCATCCGGTTTAAGCTGCCTCCTAATACACGTAAGTTTTTTTTCTGCTCTCCTGCAATTTTTCGAAGCACAAGGTTTTTTCCTGTTTCCTCTAATACGCGCAGGTTCTGTTTTCCAAGCTCATCAAACACACGGTATGCCAGACGCGCAAAGCTTAACACATCAACATTCATAATGGCATGTGCCGCCTGTAACCGTACAAGCTCGCGCTGTGTCTGCATCGTAAACTGCTCCGGCACAAGCACCAGATATGTTTTTTCCGGATTTGTTTCTGCCTCCTTTAAAACTTTTTCATAAAGATACGTGGATTTCCCACTTCCTGAATTTCCAAAAATAAATTGCAGTGACATGTAGTTCCTTTCTCTGTTTTTGTTATCCATTTTCCGGCTTATGCCATTCATTCAAAACAGCTTCTACCTGTGCAATTAGCTGCTCCTTATTGGGAATATAAGAAACATAGCGCGAAGCAAAAATGTTGTTGGACAGACCACCGAGCGCATATTCAGCAGCTATACTGTCCTTATCCGTACAAAGAATTATTCCGATTGGTGGATTATCATGTTCATCATTCACTTCTGCGGCATAATAGTTCAGATACATATTAAGCTGTCCAGCAGCCTCCGGCGTGAGTTTGGTTGTTTTTAATTCAATCAGCACATACGCACGGAGAATTTTGTTATAGAAAACCATATCCACATAATAATGGTTATTATTTAGTGTAATGCGCTGTTGTGTTCCTACAAACATAAAACCGCGACCTAATTCCAACAGGAATTTTTCTATCTGCACAACCAGTGCTTTTTCAAGGTCACTTTCAAGCATTGGCTTATTTTCCGGCACACCCAGAAACTCAAATACATATGGGTCTTTGATTATGTCTGACGGGTTAGACATTTCAATTCCTTTTTCTGCAAGGGCAAGCACTGTTTCCTTATTCGTTTTTCCCTCTGACAGTAATAACCGTTCATAGAGAGAAGTGGAAATCTGCCGCTTTAACTCGCGTATCGACCACCCGGAGTTGATAGTTTCCTTTTCATAAAAGCTGCGTTTATCCGGGTCCGAAATCGTCAATAGTTCACAATAATGCGACCATGACAATTTAGTAGACACTGTCTGTTGAATTTGATAGCTCTGATAAAAGCGTCGCATAAATTGGAGATTAGAAACAGAAAAACCTTTGCCAAATTCTTTTGTCAACTCTTTTGAAAGCTGCTTTAAGGTCTGCTTTCCGTAATCTGCCCGGTCTTTCTTTTCCTGTTCATGCTCAACAATAATCTTTCCTATATTCCAATAAGTAGATAATAATTCTGTATTTACCTGTACCGCCACGCGCTGACGTGCATTTAATAACAATTCTCTGATTTCATTCATCATAGAATTAGTATGTGTTAAATCACTCAATTTTAATGCCCCTTTCAAGGTAGACTATAGCAAGTATAACATAAAAAGATTTCCGTTGCTATATGGATGAATTTATCACTTGCTTTCTATATGTCAAAAAGCCGGATACTCCAACACGAGTATCCCGGCTTTTTCTGATAATCTTATATTTTGCTCCGGTTTAATTTGTAATTGTCTCTAACACCTGCATCAGAGTATCTGCAAATTCTTTCGGACTTTCCTGCGGTACAGTGTGACCCCAGCCGTCAATTAACTGCATCTCTTTTTTCGGTGATGTAATTGTATGAAAATAATCTTCGGTATACTTTACCGGAGTAATCCAGTCACACGACCCTGAAATAAAGCCTACCGGAACTTGATATTCTGTTCCATATGCATATACATCTTCGGTACTTATATAATCAAAAAGCTGGCTGTTTAACTCTACAAAATCAGAAAGGTTTCCCAACTGCTTTCCAAACCAGAGCACATCATATACTCCCAGATAAGGAGAGGTCAATGCAGTCAGGATATAATTGTTTTCCTTTTCCGGTGTATGATAAGGTGACACATAAGTCCTTAATGCAAGCATATTTTCTAAGGTTGCATCTGCCTGATATTTTTCAAAAGCGGCAATCATGGCAGTTGTATCGTCTCCTCTTTCACTTGCAATAGAAAGAGCATCCTCGTAAGCATAAATATCACTTCCACCAGCTCCCATCTGTCCAACGCCGACATATGCTGCTACCTTATCCGGATGTTCGATTGCATATTTGCTCCCGACCATAGTACCGTAGGAATGTCCTACCAATATTACATTTTCCTGCCCAAATCTGTCACAGACATAATCAACCAAAGCATCCAAATCTGCTTGTGCCTGCTCAAAAGTTGCCGTATCATTATAAGGGTCATTCTCTTTATTTTTATAATAGGTTCTTCCGCAGCCCCGCTGATTCCATGCAACTACAGTATAGTCATTCTTAAGATAATTAGAAAATGTGTATGTTTCCATTGTATCGGGACTTGCCGGACCTCCATGTATCCAGATAATTACAGGATTACTTACATCTTCTCCTCTAATCAGATAATACTGTTCCTGCCCACATAAATCAATATAGCCTTCTTCCTCAATTCCATTGGAACTATGTATATATCCCCTGATTGCATTATAATTTCTGGCTCCGATTATTATAGTAATTCCTCCAAAAATAATTACTAAAACAACCCATAATGCCACACGAAAAATGCGAGAAACAATCCCTTTCTTTTTCCCATCATTAAAAACTTCCTTTTTATGGGAGAAATGAATGCCTATATGACCAATTCCCAAAATAATTGCTGCCAAAAGCATAAAAATATTAGCACCATAAATTCCTAAAAAGAAAAAAGCTGCAACTGGCAAGCTTGCTCCCGCAACCGGTATTCCAAGAAAAGAGGAATAAAAATCCGTCATTTTCTGTTCACTTCGAAAATATCTAATCCAGTAACCTTCATAGAAAAGCATCGACAAAACAGCCAGTACAAGCCATATTGTCCATAAATTTGGTTCTCGCAAATTAAAATCAGAGAATATTAGTGCAATAATACAGACCAGTATTTCTCCAATTCTTTCAAACAGTAACAATACCTTATTTTCATTTACAACATACTTCTCGTAATCCTTCGGTTTGTGCTTTGTCCAAATTATATTGGGAAGAAACAGCATTAACAGAAATAGCAAACCAATATACGAAAATCCAAAATCAATCATTTACTTATCCTCGTACATCTCCTCAAACTTCATATCCCCGAGTTTTCCCTCTCTCAAATGCTTTCTGCAAAGTGCCACATAGGAATCATTTCCTCCTAATACCACCTGCTCGCCCTCTCTTACAATACCATATTTATTAAATCTGGCGTTACAC
>CAKRCJ010000063.1 GCA_934307185.1 uncultured Roseburia sp. | reverse complement strand
GTCGTTGTTTCATACTTTATCAGTACATCGTGGGGACTCTACACTATTATTTCCGAGGGTAAATTTACGCAACCCATGAAATGTTGAAAGGTTGCCAGTCCGGCATATTTCAGATATAATAAAAACAGACTATGTGAAAAAACAGCATACTTTTTTGCATGAAAAAGTGCTGTCAGCCAACAGCAAAATTTTTATGCAAAACGACAAAAGTAGATAGGGAAGGAAAAAAGAAAAAATGAGAATAGCAGTAACTTATGAAAATGGGGAGATTTTTCAGCATTTCGGAAGAACCGAGAATTTCAAAATATATGAAGTGGAAGAAAACAAAGTAGTTTCCAGCGAAGTTATCAGCTCAAACGGAAGCGGACACGGCGCATTAGCGGGAGTGCTTGCGGAACAGAATATAGATGTACTAATCTGTGGCGGAATTGGCGGCGGTGCATTAAATGCACTTGCACAGGCAGGAATTGAAGTATGTGCCGGAGCATCCGGTGATACGGACAAAGCTGTGGAGGATTATTTAAACGGAAATCTCGTAGATGCGGGAATGACCTGTAATCATCATGGAGAGGGACATACCTGCGGACATCATGATGAGGGACATACCTGTGGACATCACAGTGAGAACGAGGAGCATAATTGTGGCTGTGGCTCACAGGACGGGGCACACGAAAAGAATGGCTGCGGCTGCAAAAAAACAGGCGCAATCGAAGGAACAAACGTAGGAAAAACATTGCGGGTGCATTACACTGGAACCTTCAATGACGGAACAAAATTTGACTCATCCTATGACCGCGGAGAGCCATTGGAGTTCGTATGTGGTGCAGGCATGATGATTAAAGGTTTTGACCGCGCGGTTGCCGATATGGAAGTGGGACAGATTGTGGACGTTCATTTAATGCCGGAGGAGGCTTACGGACTGCCGGATCCGGATGCGATTTTCAATGTGGAAATCAGCCAGCTGCCGGGTGCTGAGGAGTTAGAGGTCGGACAGCAGGTATATTTACAGAATGCAATGGGACAGCCTTTCCCGGTTATAGTAGCAGCAAAGGAAGCAGGAATTATTACTTTTGACGCAAACCATGAGATGGCTGGAAAAGAGTTAAACTTTAAGATTGAGCTGGTGGAAATTCGCTAATTTTAGAAAGATTGTGAAAAAGTAATCAAAGATGAAATACGAAATAGCAATTTGTGATGATGAAGAAAAACAGAGAGCATATGTAAAAAGTCTGGTGGAGGAATGGCTTCACCAGACTTTTCATCATGCGGATATGAAGGAGTATGCAAGCAGTGAACAGTTTTTGTTTGAGCAGGCATATGAAAGGACGCAGATTTTATTTCTCGACATTGAGATGCAGAAAATGGATGGAATTGCGCTTGCGCGGGAAATCAGAAAACACAATAGACAGATGCAGATTATATTTGTGACCGGGTACATGGAGTACATTCAGGAAGGATATGACGTGGAGGCACTTCACTATCTGCTAAAACCGGTTTCGCAGGAAAAACTAAACGGTGTGTTAGAACGTGCCATAGAACGCTTAAAAACTGCAGACGTGGTGCTTACGGCATGGTGCGGCGGAGAATTTATACGAATTCCGTTAAAGGAAATCCACTATATCGAGTCAGACAGAAACTATAACATTATTCATGCAGATGCAGAGTATGAAATCCGCGGAACATTAGCCGAGCTGGAAGAAAAAACAGACGAAGCGTTTGTCCGCGTGGGGCGGTCTTATCTTGTGAACTTAAATGCTGTGCGGAAAATTACAAAAACAGAGATTGTCTTAAGTACCGGAGAATGCATTCCGGTTCCGAGAGGAAGCTATAAAAAGTTAAATGAGGCTTTTATAAAATATTTCTAAGGAACATATTACAAAATGGGATTAGGGTGTCAAAAAGGTGAAATTCCATTTTTTGCTACACTAATCAAAACAGAAAATAAATTTGAGGAAAAGACACATGTCCTTATTATCAAAATACATCAATAGACAGCTTGCCGCTTATCAGAGTGAACTCATTCAGACGCATTATCAGGAAGTGGAAAATATGTATCGGCAGATAAGGGGCTGGCGGCATGATTACAGAAATCATATCCAGGTATTAAAAAGTTATACAAAAGACGGAGATTTAGAGCAGATAAAAAAATATCTCGATGAGCTGGACGAGGATTTGTCTACGGTGGATACTGTCATTAAGACCGGAAATAAAATGACCGATGCGATTTTAAACAGTAAAATTTCACTGGCAAAAGCAAAGAATATACCGGTTGTGGCAGATGCGCATGTACCGGTGGCGTTAAAAACCTCCGAGATGGATTTATGCATTATTATCGGAAATCTTTTTGACAATGCGATTGAGGCAAGTCTGCAACTGCCGGAGGAAAAACGCATGATACGTGTGTATATGGATATGAAAAATACCCAGCTTTATATGTCATTTACCAATTTTACCGCGACAAAAAAACAGAGAAAACTGGGAGGCAGATTTTTGACGACCAAGGGGGAAGGACATGGCTTTGGACTGGTGCGTATTGATGATATTGTACAAAGATATGATGGGTATTTAAGCCGGAACAGTGAAGACGGTGCTTTTACGACAGAAATTTTACTGCCGCAGGAGTAAAATATGGAAGACCATAATAGATTTTAATCTGTGTGAAAGTTACAATTTGTCCCTGAAAAGATGCAGTTCGTCCCTTGAATGTGCATCTTTTTTTCTATGGTATAGGATAAAAAATGTTCAGACAGGCTTTGGGCAATTTGACACCTAATCATATGTGCCAGACTGAACAGAGAAAATACATCAGGGAGGAACGATTATGGAAAAACAAAAATCAGAATACAATGTCCTACAGACAACGGTTTTCATGATAAAACAGGCAGCAAAAACAGCGCCGAGTGTTTTAGTATGGATAGTTGTGGATGCACTGCTTGCACTTTTTCTGCAATTGCTGGAACTATATGTGACACCGGTACTGTTGCGGGATATTCAAAATCAGGTGGCATTAAAACAGTTAGTGATAACTATCTTGTTATTTTCCGGTGGAATGATTTTGTTAAGCGGGATAAAAAAATACTTTGAAGACGCTACGTATGAGGGGCAGATAGAAAACCGTCTCTACCTTTGCAAAAAAATTACTGAAAAAGTTGGAACAACCTCGTACTGCAATCTTACCCAAAAGGATTTTCAGGAAAAAAAGGAACAGGCATATCAGGCATCGAACAGCAATGGAAGTTCTACGGAAATTATCTGGAAAATGCTCAACGAATTACTTTTCAGTGTGCTTGGATTTTGCACGTATCTGTTTGTGATGAAACAGGTAAATAAAATCATTTTAGTTATAACGATTCTCGCCTCGGCAGCCAGTTATTATGCAGCCTTTCAATCTGTAAAATGGATGAGAGAAAACCGGGCAGAGTTTGACCATGCGCTCAAATGTACCGGATATTTAAGACACGAAATGCAAAGCCCGGTAGCGGCAAAAGATATCCGTATTCTTCATATGAAGGAATGGTTATGGAACGTTATGCAAAAGCATTATCAGACAGCGATGCGTTTTGCAAGGGCGAAGGGCAACCATGATTTTTTCGCAGACAGTGTAACTGTTTTTTCTGCACTTTTGCGAAATGGCATTGCCTATGCATATCTGATTGGACAGGTTCTTACAGGAAAAATAGATGCGCCACAGTTTATCCTTTATTTTTCCGCAGTGACAGGTTTTACAAACTGGGTGCAGGGAATTATGGAAAATCTGGCGCAGTTAAAGCATAAGAGTACTGGAATTTCTGATGTAATGCAGCTATTGGAATATGAAGAACCCTATCATTTTGAGGACGGAATACCGTTGCCATTGAAGAAAAACGGGCAGTATGAGTTAAAACTTGAAAATGTCAGCTTCCGGTATCCGGGTGCAGCGGAGGACACGTTAAGCAGTTTAAACCTCACAATAAAAAATGGAGAGAAGCTTGCCGTTGTGGGAAGAAACGGAGCCGGAAAAACGACACTTGTAAAATTGTTGTGCGGCTTTTTTGATCCGACCAAGGGGCGTGTCCTTTTAAATGGAGAGGATATAAGGCAATATAACCGAAGGGATTATTATCGGCTTTTTTCTGCAGTATTTCAGGATTTCTCTATTTTGCCGGGAACAGTTGCAGAAAATGTTGCGCAGTGTGCAGACGGTTTTAACATGGATAGGGTAAAAGAGGCGGTAAAAAATGCGGGATTAAAAGAAAATATAGAGAAGCTGCCAAATGGTTATGAGACAAAATTAGGGCGCAGCGTCCATCTTGATGCGTATGAGATTTCCGGCGGGGAGACACAGCGGCTCATACTTGCAAGGGCATTGTACCGGAATGCACCAATTATCGTGTTAGATGAACCGACCGCGGCATTAGACCCGATTGCAGAAAGTGATTTGTACGAAAGATATCATGAGCTTACAAAAAATGCCACTTCCATTTATGTATCGCACCGCCTTGCCTCCACGCGTTTCTGTGACCGTATCATTTTAATCGGAGCGGGCGGCATTGCTGAACAGGGAACGCATGAGGAGCTTATGGCAGCGGGAAAGGAATATGCGCATCTGTATGAGGTACAGAGCAAATATTATATGGAAGGGGGAAAAGCTGATGTTACATTCAATGCGTGAGACGATTGTAATAAATAAAAGGGCAGTCAAAGTGTGGTGGAAGCAATCCCCGGGAATGTTAGCAGCGCTGTTTTTTTATGAAATCTTTGGCGCGGTGCTGCCATATACCGGAATTTATTTTTCGGCACAGATTATTACAGAGCTTGCGGGAGAAAAAAATCCGCTGATGCTGCGTAATCTTGTACTGATTTTACTTACCGCAGAATGTGTGGCAGGACTGCTTTATCATTATTTTAAAAACTGGTACACAGTGGAAAGAGACTGTCTGACCATTAAGCTGCAATGTATTCTGAGTGAGAAAATGGTGTCAATGGATTTTGAAAAAGTCGATGATGTGAAAATACAGGACAGACTATCGCAGATTGAACAGGTTAATCAGTGGAGCATGTATGGGTTGTGCAGTGTCATTTACACACTGGAAAAAATTTTGCAGGCTGTTTTTGGAATTTTTGGTGCGTTGCTGCTTACGATAAGTTTTTTTCAGGCAAAGACAAATATGGAAAAATTTTTCTGGCTGAACAGCCCTCTTTTTAATGTAGTTTTTCCGGCTGCGGTGCTTGGACTTGCAATATTTGCAGCATGGATTGTAAAATATGCAAAAAAGATTATGGCAGGACTTGTCGAACATGCAACCATGGGCAACCGCGTGTGGGGGTTTATGGCGAGGGTGGCAGGAGAAAGAGAGCGCGAGCAGGATATCCGCATCTATGAACAAATACAGACGGTTCTTTCGTTGTATGAAAAAAATAAAGTCTGGGGACTCGGAACAGAAATGGACCGTCTGGAAAAAGGAAAATTGGGTTATCTGTCGGCAGCGTCCGAAATGACAGGGCGGCTTTGCAGTGGAATGGTTTATCTTTTCGTCTGCTTAAAAGCCTATGGCGGCGCATTTGGAATTGGCGCAGTGACACAGTATATCAGTGCAGTGACAGCATTATTCCGAAACATTGCGGACCTTTTAGATGCATTTGGAGAAGTCGGTGCCAACAAAGAATTTTTAAGGAGAGTATTTGAATTTCTCGATATTCCAAATGAGATGTATCAGGGAAGCCTGACCGTAGAAAAAAGAAACGACTGTCATTATGAAGTGGAGTTTAAAAATGTCAGCTTCCGTTATCCGAACACTGACTGCTATGTGTTAAAAAACGTAAATATGAAATTCAAAATAGGAGAAAAGCTGGCAATTGTCGGAGAAAACGGTTCCGGAAAATCCACCTTCATCAAGCTTTTATGCAGGCTTTATGACTCGACTGAGGGAGAGATTTTATTGAACGGCATTAATATCAAAAAATATAATTATAAGGAATATATGTCGGTTTTTTCCGTTGTCTTTCAGGATTTTAAACTTTTTTCCCTGCCGTTAGGACAGAATGTTGCGGCATCTGCCTCGTATGACAGCGAAAAAGTAAAAGAGTGCTTAAAAAAGGCGGGCTTTGAAGAACGCTCTGCCCGAATGGAAAAAGGATTAGACACCTGCCTTTACAAAAACTGTGATGAGGACGGTGTGGACATCTCCGGTGGTGAGGAGCAGAAAATTGCGCTTGCGAGAGCACTTTATCAGAATGCTGCATTTTTAATTTTAGACGAACCGACTGCCGCGCTAGACCCGATTGCCGAGGCAGAGGTGTACAGCGGCTTTAACGATATGATTGGAGAGCGCACCGCGGTTTACATCAGCCACAGGTTATCGTCCTGCAAATTCTGTGATGAGGTGGTTGTTTTTGACCACGGAAAAATCATACAGCAGGGAAGCCATGACGAGCTGGTAGGAAAAACAGATGGAAAATATTATGAACTGTGGAGCGCGCAGGCGCAGTATTATGCGTAGGAAAGGAGCAGAACAAATGATAAAACTAAGTACCTTATGTTATATAGAAAAAGACAACCAATATCTGATGCTTCACCGCACCAAAAAGCAGAACGACGAAAATCACGATAAATGGATTGGAGTTGGTGGTTCTTGATGGCATGGAATTAAAGCTGTCTGACTATCTGCTGGAAAAATAAGATTTTCACACGCAGGAATTGTGCCTGCGCACGAACCTGAGATGTCCGAAAAGCGGACAGAAATGGAGATTAATATGCCAATACACGGAATAAAACAGCCGGAGTACATTTTGATAAATGATGAGATGCGGCTGCGAAAATATGACGGAAACTACGAATTTGCGTATGACTGGTATCAGGATAGGGAAACCTGCTATTTGGTAAACGGAGTGGACACGCCGATGAAAAGGGAAAGTGTCGAGGTCATGTATGAATATCTGAATGTACACGGAGAATTATATTTTATCGAATATCTTGAGAATGGAAAGTATATTCCAATTGGGGATGTCACGTTCTGGCGGGAGGATATGCCAATTGTTATCGGAAATCCGGCGTACAGAAAGCGTGGTCTTGGATATCTGGTTGTGAAAAAATTAACGGAGCGAGCCAAAGAACTCAAATACGACAAAATATACGTGGACGAGATTTATAATTATAATCAGGGTTCTGCCAGATGCTTTGAGAAAGCAGGATTTTTACCTTACGAAAAAACAGAAAAAGGGTACAGATATTGTGCGCATTTATCTGAACCGGAAGAACCCGATATTTCCCGCGTGAACAATTATGAGGACAAACGTTTTTCAAAAAAAGCACTGCAGCAGCATGGAGCGTTTCTGGTAAACGGAGTATTTCCATATGAAATAATAATTACCGGGAAAAAAGATGCTGTGATAACCGGAAGTAACAGACAATATGAGAAAGCGGTCATTGAATATTTCCGTTTTTTTGCGGAGCACATCACAAGGTATAACGATGCACAGGGAAATGTAGTGATAGAGTATCCCGAAGTGGAATTGTTTGAAATTCCGTTGAAAAACATTCAGCCTTCACAATTTTATGTGGATAAGTCAAAGAAAAAAGAAGTCAGTACATTTATCCATTCCAAAGAGGATGTCATCATACCGTTAAAAAAGAAGGGGGAGCGTTTGATTTCCCTGGACGGACATACAAGAATGTCGGTTGCGGCAGAGAAAGGAATGGAGAGCGTGTTTGCCTTTTTGTCGGCAGAGGAGGCAGATTATCTGGACGATTTTGTGGCAGAGGCGAGAAAAAGAAACATTTTTACACCATATGATTTGACAGAATTAGAGCATGATGAGTACGAGGAAAAATGGAATGGATTTTGTGAGAAATATTTTGAAGAAGCATAATTGACATAAAAACGGGAAATGATTTAATTAACTTTAAAGTAAATTACTTTCAAGTTAATAAGAGGGACGTTATGCAGGACATATTCATTGGAAGAGAAAGAGAACTGAATGATTTAAATATACTATATGAACAGGATAAATTTCAGTTATTTGTACTTTATGGGCGAAGACGTGTAGGAAAGACAACGTTATTAAATGAATTTTGTAAGGGAAAAGACGCTATTTTTTATTCCGCAGAACAGAGTAATGATAAACTTAATCTGGATAAATTTTCATCTCTTATTTTTCAATTTTATAATGAAAATGGTCTTGAGTCATTTTCGTCATGGTGTAATGCACTTTTATATTTGAATGAGCGGCAAAAAGAGAAAAGACTAATTCTCGTTATTGATGAGTTTCCATATCTTGTGCAGAAAAATAAACCATTGCTTTCAGAGCTACAGCATTTAATTGACCATACATTAAAAAATGGAAAATTATTTATTGTGCTTTGCGGGAGTTATATGGGATTTATGGAAAAAGAAGTTCTTGGTTCGAAGAGCCCATTATTTGGAAGAAGGACAGGACAGCTTCATATGAAGTCATTTCCGTATCAGACGAGTATTGAATTTATGAATCAGTTCCAATCGGAAGAAAAATTAATGCTTTATGGAGCATTTGGTGGGACTCCGTTGTATTTGCAACAGATTGAGGAAAAGGAAAATTTTAAAGAGAATATTAAAAGAGCTTTTTTGAAAAATACATCGTATCTGTATGAAGAACCGCTTTTGCTGCTAAGGCAGGAGATACAGGAACCCGGTGTATATAGCGCGATTATTGAAGCAATTGCAGGTGGGTGTACCAGAGCGAATGAAATATCTACGAAGATTGGGGAAGAAACGGCAAAATGTTTAAAATATATAAAAACACTTTGCGAATTGGGAATTTTATATAAGGAGATACCGTTTGGGGAAAAGGAATCTTCCAGGAAAACATTGTATGGTATTTCCGACCAGATGTTCCGGTTCTGGTACAGATATGTTTTTACAAATCGAACACTGATTGAGACAGGTGCAAGTGAGGCAGTGTGGGAAAAGCGCATTCAGCCAGATTACAATCATTATATGGGACTTACTTTTGAAAAAATCTGCATGGATTATTTATATGCTCAAAATGCAAAAGGAGAGCTGCCATTTTTGTTTACAACTATTGGCAGATGGTGGGGAGCGAATCCGCAAACTCACGAACAGGTAGAAATTGATATTATTGCCAGTGAGCAGAGTGATTATCTGATTGGTGAATGCAAGTGGAGAAATGAAAAACTGGATATTGGTGTGCTTAACAGTTTAAAAGAGAAAGCAGATATATTTTGTAAAAAACGGGAACATACATGGTTTGTGCTTTTCTCAAAATCTGGATTTACAAAGGCTGTTATAGAAGAAAAAGAAAAATCAGAAGATATTATACTTGTTGATTTAGAGCAATTGATAAGTGGAAAAGATACTTAATTTTAGTGTTGAAATAAGAGGAAAACGTAATGAGAATATTAATTACCGGCGCCCATGGCTTTGTCGGAGCGCGCCTGATGAAAGACTTAAACGGCGCGGCTGCGGCGCCTTCCCTGCGGGGCATGACAGAGGAGCAGGTGAAAAAAATCGTGACGGAAAGTAATGCGGATGTGATAATTCATACCGCAGCCATTTCAGATGTCGGAGTCTGTGAAAAAAATCCGCAAGGCTCATATGAAGCAAATGTTCTGCTTCCGCTTTCTCTGGCAAAGGCGGCGGATGGGAAAAAATTAATCTGCTTTAGTTCGGACCAGGTTTACCGAGGCTGCGAGGGAGAGGGACCCTATCAGGAGGACGATGCAAAACCGGCAAATATTTACGGAGAGCATAAGCTTGAAATGGAGAAACGGGTGTTAGACCGACAGCCGGAGGCAGTCATGCTGCGGGCAGAATGGATGTATGATTACATTTCCACAAAGCCAAATTATTTTTTTAGCGTATTAAATGCAAAGCAGCCGCTCACCTTTGGAAAACAGTACCGTGGCATCACCTATCTGCGAGAGGTTTGCGAGAATATGGAGCAGGTCATAAAACTTCCGGGTGGAATTTATAATTTCGGAAGCGAAACATCACAGTCCATGTAC
>CAKRCJ010000062.1 GCA_934307185.1 uncultured Roseburia sp. | reverse complement strand
GGCAGGCAGCGAAAGCGGGTCTTCGTTGATTTTGTTTATTTTTCACAATCTTAACAGACTAAATTTGAGTTTCGCAAACGCCTATTTTATACAAACAATTTCCGAATATCATTGAACATAATAAGTATCATAAGCGCAAACAAAATCATAATTCCGACAAAATGTACCATTCCCTCTTTATCCGGGTCTACTTTTTTGCCCCGGATCGCCTCAGCAACTAAAAATACCAGTCTTCCACCGTCTAATGCCGGAAGCGGCAGAAGATTCATTACTCCTAAATTTGCAGAAAGTAAAATACTGATATATAGCATCTGTAAAAATGCATAAAAATAACCATAAGAAACACTCTGCTCATAGCTGTCCCCGATTGCACTTACAATTCCAACCGGACCGCTCATGTCATTGACCGAATATCCGCCGGTCACTAACATTTTTAAACTGCCAAGTGTTGTATAAATCCAGTAATTTACTTCGTATGCACTATACTTTGCCAGCGTAAACACATTGTTAGTTGCCTTTTCCCTTGCTGCAACACCGATAAATCCATACAGGTATCTTCCGGTTGTCTCATCATATTTTGGAGTCAGTGTCGCCACATGGCGTTCCCCGTCTCTTTCATAGGTCACTTCCACTGTCTCTCCTGCATGATACATCGAATACGCGCTTACCTCGCGGTAAAAATGGATATGCTTATTTCCCATCTTTATGATGACATCTCCTGCCTGGAGTCCTGCCTCTTCCGCCGCATATCCCTCGCTTACATCACTTAAAACCGGCAGGTCATATCCTGTACAGCATATCAGTATAAAGGAAAAAATAAACGCCATAATAAAGTTAAAAATCGGTCCTGCCGCAACGACACTCATTCTCGCCCACACAGACTTATTGTTAAATGCTTTATTATCCTGGCTTTCGGAATCTTCTCCTTCCATCATGCATGCCCCGCCAAAGGGAAGCAGCTTTAAGGAATACTTTGTCTCACCCTTTTGAATTCCGAAAACTGTAGGACCAAGTCCAAGTGAAAATTCATTTACCCGGATACCATTCGCCTTTGCAAGCAAGAAATGTCCCAGTTCATGAAACAAAATGATAATGCTGAATATAAGTAATGCAATAATAATTTTCATGTAAAAAACCTTTCATATATCATTTTAAAATATTGCTTTTAATAAGCTATCTGTTAATTTTCTTCTCTATAAACTCATAGGCTTTCGCTTCTGTTTCCAATATTTCATCCACATTTGGCTGATTAATATAGTCTGCATCTTCCATACATGCTTCAATCAATTCTGTAATCATCGGATAGGATATCTTACGATTTAAGAACAGATTTACAGCCTTTTCATTTGCTGCATTATAGGCAGTCGGTATATTTCCGCCTTTTTCCATCGCCTGATATGCAAGGGTAATACCACGGAAAGTATCTGTATCCGGTTTTTCAAAAGTAAGACTTGCAATCTCAAATAAATCCAGTCTTTTTCCGGACAGATTTCTTCTCTCTGGATAATAAAGCGCATACTGAATCGGCAGACGCATATCCGGTGTTCCAAGCTGGGCGATCACTGCTCCGTCTTTATACTCTACTGCAGAATGAATGACACTCTGTGGATGCACTACAACCTGTATCTGGTCTAAGGTGACATCAAACAGCCACTTTGCCTCCATTACCTCAAGTCCTTTGTTCACCAGTGTGGAGGAGTCGATCGTAATTTTTCTTCCCATGCTCCAGTTCGGATGCTTTAAGGCATCCTCCACCTGAATATTTACCAAATCCTCTTTCTTTCTGCCACGAAATGGTCCACCGGAGGCAGTTAAAAGTATTTTACTTATTTTGTTGTCCCCAGCCCCCTGTAAAGACTGGAAAATAGCACTGTGTTCACTGTCCACCGGAAGAATTGGAACCTTGTATTCTTTTGCAAGCGGCATAATAATATGACCCGCTGTCACTAAGGTCTCTTTATTTGCAAGCGCAATCTTTTTTCCTGCTTTTATTGCTGCAATTGTAGGTTTAATTCCAAGCATTCCGACAATTGCAGTAACTAATATTTCGCTCTCTTCAAAAACTGCAACCTCAAGAAGTCCTTCCATTCCACATACAATTTTAATGCCAAGGTCTGCTGTACTTATCCGCAGTTCTTCTGCTTTTTTTTCTTCCCATACACTGACAAGCAATGGTTTAAATTCCCTCATCTGTGCTTCCAATAACTGAATATTGCTTCCAGCTGCCATCGCAACTACTTTGATATCTCCCTGTTCTCTTACGATATCAAGCGTCTGTGTCCCGATAGAGCCTGTGGAGCCTAATATTGCTATTTTCTTCATATCTTTTCCCTTCCCATCTGTCTGTTATATTCTGCTATTTATAATTTAATAAAATTAACTGCAAGAAAATAAATAATCGGTGCTGTAAAGATTACACTGTCAAAACGGTCTAAAATACCACCATGACCCGGAATTAGTTTTCCATAATCTTTTATCTCATAATTACGCTTAATTGCAGATGCTGTAAGATCCCCTACCATGGAAATAAGCGCTCCAACTGCACTGATTGCTGCCATGATAAAAACATGTGTCTGGTTTATCTGCATCGCATTTTTAAAAATCATACCATAAATAATGGTTAAAAGTGCTGCTCCTGCCACTCCGCCGACTGCACCCTCTACTGATTTCTTTGGGCTTAATTTTGGTGACATCTTGTGTTTTCCGATAAGCATGCCGACACAATACGCACAGGTATCACATCCCCAGGAGCAGAGGAAAATCAACCATACAATATAAGCCCCTGCCTCAATCATTCTTGTCTGGTACACATAGGAAAGCATCACTGCCACATAAAAAACACCGAAAAATGCTGCCAGTACCTGTTCTGTTTTATATTTTGGATATGTAAATACATATGCAAACATCATAAGGATTAAAGTACCAATTACAAATATCATAATATCCGGTAAAAATACAAAACGGAGATTGCAATAATAAATTGTTGCACAAACATATCCAATCATTCCAACTGCATCTTTTTCGATATGAAAAATACGATATAGTTCAAACATTCCAATGTATGAAATGATTAATGTTGAAACTAACAGCAGGTCTCCGCCGGTAATAATCAAAACTAATGCCGCAATTACCAAAACAATTCCACTTAATAATCTTGTTTTAAACATTATTTTTCTCCATCCTCTTCTGACAGTGCTCCAAATCTACGGTCACGCTTATTATATGCTTCTACTGCTTTTTCTAATTCTTCTTTATGAAAATCCGGCCATGGAACATCCGTAAAATAAAATTCACTATATGCTAACTGCCATAAAAGATAATTTGACAAACGCTGTTCCCCGCTTGTACGAATTAAAAGGTCCGGATCGGGTATGCCACAGGTATCGAGATATTTTTCAAAATGTACTTCATCAATTTCATTTTCTGACAGCTGCCCGTTCTGTACATCTGCATACATTGCACGCATCGCGCGAATCATTTCATCCCGGCTTCCATAGTTAATGGCAATCTGGAGATTAAGCCCATCATTATGTGCGGATGCTGCTTCTAACTGCTTAATCTGCTCCTGGAACTTTTCGGTCAGTTTTGATTTATCACCGATAACCCTGACTCTCATATTATTCTTATCTGCCGTCTTAATACAGTTTTTCAGATAACTTTCCAGTAACTTCATTAATGCACTCACTTCGCTGTCTGGTCTGTTCCAGTTCTCCGTAGAAAATGCATATAATGTCAGATATTTTATTCCCATATCATGGGCTGCCTGGCATACTGTTTCAACGTTCTTTGCACCAACTGTATGTCCGTAATTTCTCGGCATCCCCTTCTTTTTCGCCCAACGGCCATTTCCATCTAATATAATTGCAACATGCTGTGGTATTCTCATACTTTTACTGTACCCTTCTTTTTATTTAGTAAGAAAATGAGGACACGATTTCCTCATGTCCCCATTCTTCTCTATGTTCTGTAACCAGAGCAATGGCTACAAATAAAATCTTTTTATACAGTTAAAATCTCTTTTGTCTTAACTTCTACTGCTTCGTCAACCTTAGCAATATATTTGTCTGTCATTTTCTGGGCATTTTCCTCTAAAGATTTGATTTCATCCTCAGAAACATCTTCTTTTGCAAGCTTTTTGAAAGAATCATTGGCATCACGACGAATATTGCGGATTGCAACCTTCGCATTTTCGCCCTTTTTCTTTACTTCTTTTGCTAAATCCTTTCTTCTTTCCTCTGTTAATTCTGGGAATAAAAGACGAATTGTTTTTCCATCATTTGTAGGATTAATTCCAAGGTCAGAAGTCATAATTACCTTTTCAATCTCCTTTACCATAGAAGCTTCCCAAGGCTGAATCTGAATCATTCTCGGTTCTGGAACATTTACATTGGCAACCTGCTGGATTGGTGTAGGTGTTCCATAATAATCTACTCTTAATTTATCAAGTACATGCGGATTTGCACGTCCGGCACGAATGCTACCGAATTCCTCAGATAAATTGTTCATTGTTTTCTGCATTTTTTCATCAAACTGAGCTAATCTCTCATCCATTCCAATAACCTCCTGATTTAAACAGTAACCTTTGTACCATTAAATTCGCCACTCATGGCTTTTACAATGCTATTTTCTTCATTTAAGCCAAATACATACATTGGCATTTTATTTTCCATACACATAATAGAAGCGGTAAGGTCAACCACCGCAAGCTTTTTGTCTATTACTTCCTGAATGGATACTTCGTCGTATTTCTTTGCGTCCGGATTTACCTTTGGATCGCTGTCATAAACTCCGTCAATTGCTTTTGCAAGATAAATACCTTCTACTTCCATCTCAATCGCACGTAACACAATACCTGTGTCAGTTGAGAAATACGGATGTCCTGTTCCTCCTGCAAAAAATACAATCTTTCCATCCAAGAAACATTTGTTTGCCTCATCTTTTGAGAAAAGCTTTGTCATGCTTCCACATAAAAATGGAGTAAATATTTCTGTGTCTATTCCGACAGAACGGAAAATTTCAGAAACATAAATGCAGTTCATAATTGTTGCAAGCATTCCAATCTGGTCTGCCTTAGGTCTGTCGATTGTCTCAGAAGTTCTTCCTCTCCAAAAATTACCACCACCGATTACAATTCCAATCTGAATGCCTTTGTCTGCAATCTGCTTTACCTGCTTTGCCACCTCCGTTACGGTAGGTTCGTCAAAACCCGTGTGCTTTTCACCTGCTAAGGCCTCTCCGCTTAACTTTAAGAAAACTCTTTTCATTTATGCCTCAGATCCTTCCTTATTATCAAATAATCCCTCTACGTCTACATCAGAATAGCACTGGGAGCAGAAACCTTCAATAACAGCACCATTATTAATCTGGACAGAACGGGATTTAATGTTACCCATTACAACTGCAGAAGTGTCAACAACAACTGGTCCCTGAACATCAATATCTCCTTTGATTGCCCCTGCGATTACAGCAGATGCAGATGATACATTACCAATAATTACAGAACCAAGACCAATCTTAACTGTTCCTGAGCTTACGATTTCACCTTCGATTTTTGCTGCATCTGCAAAAAATTCAGAAGCATTGCTGTTTCCTGTAACAGTACCTGTTACAACAATCTTTCCGTTACAGCCAATATTTCCCTCTACACTTCCTCTTATATCTAAAGAACCATTGGAAATGATATCTCCTTTAATCACGGTTCCTTCTGTAATAGTAGATACCTCATCTGATACAGGTACTGATATTTCCTTTGCAACTGGTGCTACATTCTCTGGCATTCTTCTTTCCTCCTGGGTAAATTTTGTTTCAAGATTTGGCATAATACGCTGTTCTCTCTTTGGAACAGCAGGCGTGACTATCGGAATTTCCGGCTGAATCATTTCCTTTTTTACCGGAACCTCCGGCACAACAGTCTCTTTCTTCATCGGAGCTGCCTGTTTTGTGACATGCTCTAAAAGACCGTCAAGCTTTGAAAGCTCGGATTCTACATCAACTTCATTTTCTAAAGTATTGACCGCTAAATCTTCATCTTTTACGCCATTTTCCAAATTGTCTTCAGCAGGCATCAAGTCATTCACAGCCTGTGAAAAATCATCTTTAAAGTCTTTAAAAAATCCCATATTTTTCCTCCATTTATATTTAGCTAATCAATACTATCCGCTTTCACGTATTGAATAACCTGTGTATCTTCATCAATCGGTAAAATTTCTGCACTCATATTTTTTAATGATTCAATTAATGCAGGCAAAGCCTCCACCGTTGCTGACTTATCTGATGTGTCGTGTAACAAAACTACCGACGTTTTATATTTTACTACATCTTCGAGTACATTCGCAACAATTTCCTCAGAAGAATATGCATTTGATGCTGCATCTCCGGCAGACACATTCCAGTCATAATAAATCACTCCCTGTTCATTCAGATAGTGAATAAAATCTTCCATTGGCGCATTACTAATCTGATTGCTGCTTCCGCCCGGAAAACGGTAATACATACTCTCCACTCCGGTAATATCATATAATTCTGTTCTTAATTTATTAAAATCTTCTTCGAATGCTTCATCTGATTCATACAAAACACTGTATTTATTCGAATAGGAATGCATGCCAAGCGTATGTCCCTCATCAACAATCCGCTTATACAGCTCCTTTTTGTCTTCATCCTCCTGTCCAACCACAAAAAAAGTTGCTTTCACACCATACTGATTTAATATGTCAAGAATTGCATCCGTATTATCCGATGGACCATCTTCAAATGTCAGATATACTTTATGTGTATCTCCCGCCTGGGCAATATTTTCCGTATCATCAATTCCGGAAGCCGGAGGAGTAACTGCCGTATAGCTTTTTGCAGTTTCCTCTGTCTCTTCTTCCTGTTCTGTCTCACTATCCGGCTCCTGTGATGACTGTACGAAAACATCTGATGTCTGGGTTTCTCTTAACTCATGACGAAGTTTTGTAACCTGAACAAATAATATAATAATTAAAATCATCGACAATAAAATCCAGCCCGCCACTGTAATCATAATGCCGTTTTTTATTCTGCTAATTCTCTTCCGCCGTTTTCTCTGATTGTTTATTACTTCTGATTCTTTGTCCTGCATCTGAAACCCCCAAGGTAATCTTTAGTTCCTATCTATTGTAACACATTTTCTGATTTTTCAAAGAAGAAAACAACGTATAATCGTATGATTTTTTAGCATAATTCTAACTATTGTCTGACTTTTTTATTATTAATGAAAGAATTACTCCAATTTGAATTTACGGACGATTGTTTTTAATTCATCCACACATTGATAGCACTCACTTACTTTGTCACTTGTATTTGATGTCTTATCTACCATGTCACTTGTTTTTTCTGCAATATCTGTAACACCAATGGATGACTCCCCAATAGTATCATTAATGCCATTTAATGCAGCCGCAATTTTTTCAATTGCATCTGCAAGTTCTCCCATTGATGTCTTTACCTGTTCCATCTCATTTTTAAATTCATTGGCATCTTCTTTATATTGTTCGCTTACCTGTCCAAATTCTTTGTAATCCTCTACAACTGTATTCTCCAGGAAGCCAGTTGTCTCAGTCAGGCACTCTGACATATTTCCAACTGCCTCATTTACTTCTTTTACAATCTCGCTGATATCCGCAATAGCTTTTGATGTCTGGTCTGCCAAGCCTCCGATTTCTGTGGCAACAACTGCAAATCCTCTTCCGGCTTCTCCTGCCC
Source organism: uncultured Roseburia sp. (assembly GCA_934307185.1). GTDB lineage: Bacteria > Bacillota > Clostridia > Lachnospirales > Lachnospiraceae > Roseburia. The sequence goes on along the minus strand of CAKRCJ010000062.1, from coordinate 2,331 downwards.
TTGCTGCCTCAATCGATGCATTTAATGCGAGAAGACTTGTCTGTGAAGAAATCTCCATAATTGTTCCGGTAAGTTCATTTATCTTCTCAACCGCTTTCGATCCCTCAATTGCTTTTTCTGCTTTTTCTTTCACGGAATTATAAATATCCATTGTTTTGCTGCTTGCAGTAACTGTTTTTGTACGAAGGTTTGCTGCGCGGTCCATAACCGTTTCCGAGTTTTTCGCACCATCCTCAGCCATTGTATTAATATTTTCAGCTTCTGCCTTAATCTGTGAAATATTTTCATTAATTGAAACAGTTGTTGCTGCTGTCTCCTGCATTCCGGCTGCTAACTCTTCACTTGTCGCCGAGTTATCTCCACACATCTGGTTTACAGTGTCTGTAATCTGGCTTAATGCCTGTACATTATCTAGTATTCTCTGCCCTGCATCCTGGATTTCTGCTACCATTTCACGTAGATTTTTACGCATGGTACGCACTTCTCTTGCCATCAGACCTGTTTCATCTTTTCTCGCACACAGCTTATTGCTTGCAGGATTTCTGCTGAAATCAAGTTCTGCTGTCTTTCCGATAATAACCGTAAGCTGTTTAATCGGATATGTAATAAATTTGCTCATTACATATCCAATCACGCTACAGACAATAACACAAATCACAATTATAAGTATTAATGTATGCAGCATGCTGTTTACAGGTTCCATAATCTCATCTTTATCCGCAGACATTACAACGATTTTATGGTCTGCTGTCAACGCATAGGAAGCATACTTTGTTGTGCCATTAAAATCGTATGTGACAACTTTATTCTCCGGTATATTTCCCTGTTGAATTTCATTTACAAGATTTTTAACGACTTCATTTTCTACCTGTTTACCTATTTTTTCTTCATCCGGATGATAAATCATCGTACCGTCCGGAGCAACAAGATAGCCATAAGCAGAACTGATACCGTTCATTTTCATATCCTGCATTACATAAGTACACTGCACATCAAAATTGGCTTCCTCAGGTATTTTATCCAAAGTAGTTGCCACCGACTCTGTCAGGTTTAAAATATAATTTTCATTTGCATCTTCAACAGTTTTTGATGCCATTGTATCAGCAATATATAAGCTGACTCCCAATGAAACTGTGACAGCAACAATAACAAGTAATAAAATTTTTGCACTAATTGATTGAATAAATGAAACTTTATCATTTTTTTCCATTTCACGCACACTCCATTATCTTCATTTTATATTTCACAATTATACAACAAAAAACGAGAAAATCCACCCTCTTCTGGCAATTATATTTATATTTTTATGTCTTTAATTGTAAAAAGGACACAGATTACTCTGTGCCCTTTGTGACCTGATACTATAATCAAAATTATGCTTTCTTTATTGCCAAAGACTTACGCATTCATCTGAGCAGCAACTTCTGCTGCGAAATCTTCCTGTTTCTTTTCGATACCTTCACCAGTCTCGAAACGAACAAATCTCTTAACGCTTACAGGTGTTCCAACTTCTTTTGAAACCTGCTCTAAATATTTTGCAACTGTCTGTTTTCCGTCTTCTGCTTTAACGTAAACCTGATCTACTAAGCAGATTTCTTTTAATTCTTTGCTTACACGGCCTTCAATCATTCCGTTGATAACTTTTTCCGGTTTCTGGGATTCTTTCGGGTCATTCATAATCTGAGCTAAAAGAATTTCCTTCTCATGAGCAATGTACTCTGGACTGATTTCGTCTCTTGTTACATATTTTGGATTTAAAGCTGCAATCTGCATTGCAAGGTTTGTTAATGCTTCTTTTACTGTATCGTTAACAACTGCTGTTTCAGCTTCCACGATAACACCAATTCTACCACCACCGTGTACGTAAGAAACAACACATCCGTTTGCAGCAACAACCTTTTCAAATCTACGGATTTTAAGGTTCTCACCGATAACTGCTACTTTTTCTACTAAAGCATCTTTTACAGTCTTAGATGTATCCTCGTTCCATTTTTCTTCCATGAATGCATCCATATCAGCTGCATCAGATTCAACAGCCTGATTTGCAACAGCTTTTACGAACTGCTGGAAAGTTTCATTCTTAGCAACGAAGTCTGTCTCAGAGTTAACTTCAACAACGGCTGCTGTCTTGTCATCTTTCATAACAACAGTACAAAGACCTTCTGCTGCAATTCTGCTTGCTTTCTTCTCAGCTTTTGCCTGTCCGTTTTTTCTTAAGTATTCAACAGCTTCATCCATGTTTCCGTCTGTTTCACCTAAAGCTTTTTTACAATCCATCATTCCTGCGCCTGTTAATTCACGCAGTTCTTTTACCATAGCTGCTGTAATAGC
>CAKRCJ010000061.1 GCA_934307185.1 uncultured Roseburia sp. | reverse complement strand
GTTTGATGAACATATTTGTTACAAAGTGAGCCTGCCAAGCAACCTCAACGATGAAACGGATAGCCATACGTGTATCTTTGTTAGCACCGCAGAATGCATCAACAACAAAAAGTTTCTTATTGGAAAGCTCTTTGATTGCTAAATCTTTTACAGCATCCCAAGCTTCTTTTGTAGCTGGGTGGTTGTCGTTTTTGTATTCATCAGAAGTCCACCATACAGTGTCTTTTGAGTTCTCGTCCATAACGATATATTTGTCTTTTGGAGAACGTCCTGTATAGATACCTGTCATAACGTTAACTGCGCCAAGTTCGCTGACCTGACCTTTTTCATAACCTTCAAGCTCTGGTTTTGTTTCTTCTTCGAATAATAATTCGTAAGAAGGATTGTAAACAACCTCTGTTGTTCCGGTAATGCCATACTTGCTTAAATCAATCTGTGCCATTTTAAATTACCTCTTTCCTTTCGCTGTGTGTAATATGGTAACAATTTGTTAAAAAACAAATCGTACAATATCTTTTTCAGAAGCGGTAATATACCATGACAGTTCCACATTGTGAAATGATGAAAACTGTGGTAAATTGCCAACTTTCTCTACCATAATTATACATATCTGTTCTATAAAATCAATAAAAAAATTGTTAAAAATTTAGCAAAAACGATGCAATTTAATTCAGATTGTCTATTTTTTTTCGAATTCTGGAAATGGTTTCCTGACGTTCTGACTCTGACATGTGATTTAAGCGTCTTTGTATCTGCCCAAAACAATCGATAGAGAATGGGTCAGATAATGTGTCGGATAATTCCCATATAAAATGTTTTATATACTTCAATAATTTTTTCATCATGATAATCATCACCTTACTAAGAATTCTGACAGGTTTGCTTTATAGATAATAAAATAACTACATACATAATAAGATATATTTTTCCTATATGCAAGAAAATTATTCTTAGGAATGAAGAAAAGTCTATATATTAACAATAAAACAGATGAAAACAAAAATCAATTGTAAAAATTTACCAGTTACAAAGGTAAATTGAAGCATGTTTTTGCGTAAAATGTATTTATCAAATGAGGAGACATTTTACATGAGAGGAAAGTTAAAGGAACTGAGAGAAAGCAGACATATGACGCAGACTGGGATGGGAAGCCGTATCGGGGTGTCGCAGCAGAATATAAGCAAATACGAACAGGATGCCTGCTCCATGCCGGTGGATATGCTCATTCGGATTGCAGAATACTTTAACGTGACGACAGATTATCTGCTTGGAAGAAGCGAGGTAAAACGAAGCTTTGCAGAGGAAGCAAAGGTAGGGCAGAACCTGGATGAGTATTATGATTTAATTGAAGTATTTAAAGAGCTTGATAAAAGAGACCAGGAGATTGTATGGGCAACCATTGAGATGATGGCAAGAACAAGAAAATAAGAGTAAAAAGCGAATAAGAAAAAAGAAATCTGTATGCTGACCTTGAAAATGCTGCATATTAGCAGTATAAGTAGGTTAATATGCAGATTTTTTAATTCATGACAATAGACTGTCCGGGAAGCATGTATCTATTGTTTGTTGAAAGGGAAGGAATACCCCATGGAAAAATATATTTATAATGAAGAAACCGGAAAGATTTTTCTGGATACAAAAGAAAAAACGTCACAGACCGGGACAGAAAATGTCATTTATCTGATGAGCCGCGAAGAATTTTTAAATAATTCGAAAAAGCTTCCGAGGAAGAACAGCTTTATCCACAGCATGACACCCATTCAGTATTGTAAAATTGAAAAGTATAAAGAGTGTATCCAGGGAACGATGCGTGTCCCAAAAGGAGAGAAAAGCAAGATTTGTATTCATAATTTCGGATTTTATCTGTCAGGGCAGGAATTGTATTTTGTGGACGAAAGTCATTTCCTGATGGAATACTTAAACAAAATGTCCGAGGGAAGCTTTGCGGGCTGTTGTTTCCGGCAGATTTTATTTTCGGTGCTTGAATATCTGTTACAGGAGGATGTGCTATACCTTCAGAAGCAGGAGGAGCATCTTGCAAAATTAGAGGAGGAGCTGTTAAAGAAAATCCCGGACTATTTTTATGAGATGATTATGATGTACCGCAAGCGGTTTAATATTTTTCATGCTTATTACGAACAGCTTATGAACATGGGAGATGTGATGCAGACATCGGTGAATGAAAGGCTTTCGGAGGAGGAGAAAGCGCAGTGGCAGCTTTTTTCGAACCGGGCAGAGAGACTTCACGACCATGTGGAAATGTTAAGGGAATATGTCGTGCAGATCAGGGAGTTATATCAGTCATTAATTGCCGTACAGCAAAATAAGGTCATGAGCATATTAACGGTTGTCACGACCATTTTTCTGCCGCTTACATTAATTGCCGGCTGGTATGGAATGAATTTTCCGAACATGCCAGAATTTGGCTGGAAATATGCATATCCGGCAGTTATAATAGTAAGTGTCGCAGTCATTGTACTCGAAGTAATTTATTTTAAGAAAAAGAAAATGTTTTAGGAAAGGGACAAAAGCTTATGATTAATCCATCTAATATTATGAAAATTATGAATGCAAAAAATAAATTTAGTGCAAATCACCCGAAGTTTGTTGCATTTTTAAGTGCAGTATTCTCAAGGGAAATGGAGGAAGGAACCATTATTGAAATCACTCTGACAAGACCTGGGGAAGAACCGCTTACAACGAATATGAAAGTACAGCAGTCAGACCTGGAGCTGATGAGGGAATTGCAGGAGATGGCAAGAAATCAGTAAGATATTGTGGAAATACCTGACGTAACATGTTAAAATTAATACGAAAAAATACGAAAATTTCAAAAGGATAATAAAATATCAGGAGGAATTGTGTATGTTAGGAAAAAGATTAACGTATCAGGTAGAAAACAATAAGATTAAGTTCCAGTTTGAAAAAGGTGAAGCAATTGTTGAAGTACTCACAAATAACATTATTAATATTTTTATCCCGGGGGAGACAAAGGACCACCGCTCCAAAGCAATTGAGGGAGAAAAGGCTGTTAATAATATAGATTTTCTGGTAAACGATGCAAAAGAATATGTGTCAGTTACAGTCGGTGCACTTGAAGTAAGGGTTTATGATGAATTTTATGTGGATTTTTATCAGAATGGAAAGCTGCTCTGTGCAGATTACAGGGGAGAGCGTATTTTAAGACCGCTGTTAAGTGAGAAATCATTAGCTGTTTTAAAGGCAGAGGGACACGATGTTTCCGCAGGCGCAAGTGCAGGCTACCCGGTGCAGACCGTAAAGGCAATGGACGGAGATGAGAAGTTCTATGGTCTTGGAGATAAAACCGGATTTTTAAATAAGCGTGATTATGAGTATGAGAACTGGAACTCAGATATTCCGCAGGCGCACAACGATGCTTACCGCGCGCTCTATAAATCCATTCCATTTCTGATTACATTGAAAAAGAATGGCGTTTACGGACTCTTTTTTGATAATACATACAAATCTTATGTAAACCTAGGAAAAGAAAATCAGGCATATTATTATTACGGCGCTGAAAATGGAAATTTAGATTACTATTTTATTGCCGGTGATTCCATGCCAGAGGTCGTAAGCGGTTATACATATCTGACCGGAACAACACCGCTTCCGCAGCTTTGGACACTGGGCTATCATCAGTCACGCTGGGGCTATGATTCCGCAGACTGCATTAAAAAAGTAGCTTCCAAATACAGAGAACTGCAAATTCCGTGCGATACGATGCATTTTGACATTGATTATATGGACGGTTACCGTGTGTTTACCTGGAATGAAAAAGATTACGGAAAACCAGGGGAAGCAGTGAAGGAATTGAAGGACGATGGATTTAAGACAGTCTGCATTATCGACCCGGGTGTAAAATTAGACCCTGGATATGATAAGTACGAGGAAGGAATTGCAGGGGACTATTTTGCAAAAACAAAAGAAGGAGAGGTGTACGTCAATGCCGTCTGGCCGGGGGATGCGGTTTACCCGGATTTCGGAAAAAAAGAGGTACGCAGATGGTGGGCAGACAATCAGAAGTTTTTGACAGATATGGGAGTTGCCGGTGTATGGAATGATATGAACGAGCCAGCAAGCTTCCGTGGAGAACTGCCGCAGGACGTTGTATTTACTGACGAGGACAGGGAGACTACCCATGCAGCCATGCACAATGTATATGGACATCTTATGTCAAAGGCAACTTATGAGGGCTTAAAGCAGCAGACGGGAAAAAGACCGTTTGTTATTACACGCGCCTGCTATGCCGGAAGCCAGAAATACACGACTGTGTGGACCGGAGATAACCAGAGCTTATGGTCGCATCTTCAGATGGCAGTGCCGCAGTTATGCAATCTTGGTTTAAGCGGAATGGCATTTGCGGGAACCGATGTTGGTGGCTTTGGCGCGGACTGTACTGCAGAACTTTTGTGCCGCTGGGTGCAGATTGGTATTTTTTCACCACTTTTCAGAAATCATTCTTCAAATGGAAGTATTTATCAGGAGCCATGGCAGTTTGGAGAGAAAACGGTAAATATTTACCGGAAATTTGTGGAGCTGCGTTACCGGCTGCTTCCATATTTATATGATTTATTTTATGAATGTGAACGGACCGGACTTCCGGTAATGCGGCCGCTTGTGCTTCATTACGAACAGGACGGGAATACATGGAACTTAAACGATGAATTTTTAGTTGGCGAAAATCTTCTTGTCGCACCGGTATTAGAGCAGGGACAGACACACCGCATGGTATATCTTCCGGAGGGAAAATGGTATGACTTTTTTACCGGAAAAGAATATGAAGGCGGTAATTATTATCTTGTGGACGCACCGCTTGATACGTGTCCTATTTTTGCAAAAGCAGGAAGTATCATTCCAACCTATGAGTTAATGCAGTATGTTGGGGAGAAGCCTTATGATACATTAAAAATGCTTGTATTTCCGGGCGAGGGCAGTTATGTGCATTATCAGGATAACGGAACGGACTTTGCTTACAGGGACGGAGAGTATAACCTTTACGAGTTTGTGAAAAATGAGAATGGTGATGTGAGCATGAAGATGTTAAAGCAGGGCTATGAGCCGGTTTATGCAAACATTGAATATATTCTGGCAGGAACAAAATAAAAGAAACGCGCATACCTTATAGTGATGTAACAGAAAATAAGGAGTATCGCGTGGACTACAATCGGGAACAGATTTTCCGCATGCAGCAGTTCGACGCTCCAAAGATGCCTTTTTATATGAGTTATCCGATGCAGAATCTTTATCTGACGGAGATGGAATATGAAAAGGATATGGACCGTATGAAAGAACTGTATCCAAAAGAAGTGAAAAGCATATTAGAAGCGGTAGAAGATGAATGCGATAAAATGGAATATGAGGGAAGCCTTATGTTTGATGAGTACCCGGACCGGCTGATGCTTGAGCGGGTAACTAACCGTATTTATGACAGGATAAAAAATGACGGCGAAGAGTCAGTTATGGCAGAGGAATTCTGGGGAGGAAGAAATCCTCCTCCACCGCCGCCACCGGGAATGGAGCCGGGCAGACCGCCGGGACACAGACCGCCGCCACCGCCACCACCACAGAATGACCCGATGTGCAGTCTCATAGGTGTCATTTTAAATAATGAGATGTACCGTAGGAGATGCCGGCACAGACGATGCAGAAGATGGTGGTAAGCTTTTCCGGGTAAAAGGATAATCTTAAGAATTTGGAAAGAAACTAAAGAAAATATTGCGGAAAAGGCAAAAAGTGCATACAATATAGCTATCGCCGTTTTGGCGGTAGCTATTTTTAGGTTATTTAGAATGAGATGGAACTTCGTTCCGGGAGGATTGTAAGTGCAGAAAGGTACGATAAAAGCAATTGTTCTGCCGGTAATATTTGTACTGGCAGTAATTATATTCAGTTTCATGACAAATCAGACAAATGAGGATCTTACCACAGAAATGTCTGAGGCAACATTGCCGGTTTTAACATTGTATGATGGAGAAACACCGATAAATGAGCTGTATGGATATACAGTCAAAATGGATGCGGCATATATGAGAGACACCATTACGCCAATTCCGGAGGATTATCTTCTTCCGGTTATGATCCAGACTTACCATACGGCAGTAGACAGTATTTCTTATGAAATCAGAAGCCTAGATGCAGAGCGTCTGATTGCTGACTCTGATGTCACTTCTTACACCGAAAATAAGGGAATTATTTCCATGCAGCTAAAGATACAAAATCTTTTGGAGACAGGGGAAGAGTATCTTCTTGTAATAAAATTAGAGAGTGGTGACAATGTAGTTTATTATTATACAAGAATTATGCAGTCCCCGGATTGCTATGTGTCAGAATGCGTGGAATTTGTAAAAGATTTTAATGATACAACCTTTAACAGTGAAACAGTAGGAACGCTTAGCACATACCTGGAAAAGGCAACAGGAGATAATACAACCTTACAGTATGTGACGTTGAATAATTCTTTAAATCAGATTGGCTGGGCAGATTTTAACGGAACAAGACTGACCACTCCGGTTCCATCCATTAAAGAGATTACACCGACTTATAATGTCATTGTATTAGATTATGTGGTAACACGGGTAGATGAGAATGGACAGAGTGAATATTATAACGTAGAGGAATACTACAGGGTACGTTATACAAGTACGAGAATGTATCTTTTAAACTTTGAACGGACAGTGGAAGAAATTTTCAGGGGAGAAAATGACAGCTTTTCAGAAAATAATATAATGCTTGGCATTCGTTCCGGTGAGGTGGAGTATCAGGCAAATGAGGCAGGAAACACGGTGGCGTTTGTACAGGAAGGCGAACTCTGGAGTTATAATGAGATGGAGAATACCTTAGCAAAAGTATTCAGCTTCCGTGGATATGAAGGAATTGATGACAGGGAAAACTATGGCGAGCATGATATAAAAATTGTCAGCATAGATGAGGCGGGAAGCATCGATTATATCGTATATGGTTATATGAACCGGGGAATTCATGAAGGGCAGGTAGGCATAGCAGTTTATCATTATGACAGCCTTGCAAATACGAATGAGGAGCAGGTTTTCATTCCTTCCAGCCAGTCTTATGAGGTGATGAAATCAGAACTTGGACAGCTCATGTATGTGACAGAGGGCAGCGTTTTTTACATTATGGTGGATGGCACGGTTTATGGAATTGACTTAAATACACTTGAAACAAGAGCTTTAGTGGAAGGCCTTTCCGATGAAACAGTTGCAATATCAGACTCTAACCGTTTCCTTGCATGGATAGATACTTCAGAGGGAAAAGAAAGTGATACACTTCATGTAATAGACTTTACAACAGAAAAAGTGACAGATATTACAGAGGGAACCGGAAAATACCTGAAACCGCTTGGCTTTATGCAGGAGGATTTTGTATATGGTATTGCAAACGCAGACGATGTTGTGGTTGATGCTGCCGGAAACACATTGTTTCCAATGTATCAGGTGAAGATTATAGACACCGGGTCAAAGGACCATGAGGTATTAAAAACATATGAAAAAGCTGGTTACTATGTACAGGGAATTACAATAAGCGGTTATACGATTTATTTAAACCGCATACAGAACAATGGAACCGCGTATGTGGATGCCGACCAGGATATGATTATGAACCGTGAAGGAGACAGCTTAAAGCAGGTGGATATTACTACTTTTTCCACAGATGAGAAAGAAACACAGGTACAGATTGTAATGGCGGAGCCGGTGAGTGAAAAGAAAACAAAGATATTGACGCCGAAAGAAACAATACTGGAGGAAAAAAGAGAAGTATCATTAGAAAAAGAGCAGACAACAGACCGTTATTATGTATATGTAAAAGGAGATGTTATCTTAACAACAGACAGTGTTTCTGAGGCGATTATTTCCGCAAATGACAAGATGGGAGTCGTCATTGGGGATAATCAGAAGTACGTGTGGAAACGTTCCAGAAAGACAGCTTCTGCAGCGTTTAGCGATATAAAGGTAGGCGAGGAAGACAGCACAGGGGGAAGCATTGTACAATGCGTAAATGCAATGCTCGAAAAAGAAGGAATTAATATTAGTGTGAGTGCGTTAGTCGAGCAGGGCGAAACACCAAAACAGATTTTGGTTAATACGTTAAAGGATGCAACAGTTCTTGATTTGACCGGCTGTACAGTAGACGAAATTCTTTATTATGTAAGCAATGGTTATCCGGTATTTGCAATGACAGGTACATTTGATGCAGTGCTTGTGATAGGTTATGATGCAAACAATGTAGTGCTTTATAATCCTCTTACGGGAACCTCTTATAAGCAGGCAATTACAGATGCGGATACAATGTTTGAAAATGCGGGCAATGTATTCTTTACTTATCAGAAATAGAAAAAATTGAAAAAAATAACACAAAAGTGCATAAATTTTCCTGTTGTTCTTTCATTCCTTTGTTGTAGTTTAACAGTTTTCCCTGTGATGCCTTGCAAATTAATGGTTAATAGGTTATATTTTGAAGAGTATGAAAAAGCACTGTGAAAGAGGAAGTGAATGATATGAGCAAGAAAGAGATTGTTGTATCAAATGTTTCAGAAGAACATAATAACCCGATTGCAGAATTAGTTCAGGTGGCTTGTCGTTTTGATAGTGAGATTATTTTAGAAAGTGATAACCGCAGAATTAATGCAAAGAGCATTATGGGAATTATGGCATTCAATCCATCCAAGGGAATGACGGTTAATATTGAGGCTAATGGAAGCGATGAACAGGAAGCATTAGTAGCAATGGAGAAGTTTTTAGTTTGTGAGTAGTTTTTTGTCTGAAGGAGGAATTTAGTATGAGAAAGAAGACAACAGTAGCAAAAGCAGCAGTAAAGACACCAGCAAAGACGGCATCAGTAGTAGAAACTGTGAAGGAAGAAGTAAAAGCAGAAGAAGTAAAAACAGAAGAAGTAAAAGCAGAAGCTAAGGCTGAAGAAAAAGAGCCGGCAAAAGCAGCTTCAGAAGAAGTTGAGAAAAAGGTTGCAGAGACAAAAGAAGCAGTAAAAGAGAACGTTAAGAAAGTAAGCGAAAAAGTAGAAGCTGCAACAAAGACAGTAGCAAAGAAAGCAACAGAGAAAAAAGCTGCTGTAAAGAAAGAAGAAGTAAAACCAGAAGTATTCGTTCAGTTCCAGGGACGGGAAGCAGTTGTTGCTGAAGTAATCGAAAAAGCAAAGAAACAGTTCGAGAATGAGGGACACAGAGCATCTTCCATTAAGAGCATACAGGTTTATTTAAAACCAGAAGAGTATGCAGCATATTATGTAATTAACCAGAAACATGCTGGAAGAGTAGATTTATTCTAATACATAACAATAAGAAGTTCCGCAGATAGAAATCCGAGAATATGGATTTTTATCTGCGGATTTTTTTGTGGCGTTAGCCGGTCATAGGTAGTGTGTAGTTTGTGCATTGGGAACAAAAAAAGAGAGTGCATATCAAAATGCACTCTCTGAAAAAATTATTTATGTTCTTCTTTATATTTGGAAACAAGTTTCTGGATTCTGTCATATGGATTTAATAAATCGCTGATGGATGAATCATGATTTAAAGTATCAATGATGTAAGCAATATATTTACTCATATCACAGTTGATATAATATGGTCTGGAAAGAAGCTCCGGTGTCTGGTAAGTAAGGTTTGTGGTAACGACTTTATAAATAGTACCATCTTCTACTGCCTTGTCAAAACGTTCAAGACCGTTTGTAAACAGTCCGAATGTAGCGACAACAAAGATACGGTTCGCTTTACGCTTCTTTAATTCGGTTGCAACATCAATCATACTTTCTCCGGAAGAAATCATATCATCAATAATGATAACATCCTTTCCTTCAACAGAAGTTCCTAAGAATTCGTGGGCAACGATAGGATTTCTGCCATCTATAATCTTGCTGTAGTCACGGCGTTTATAGAACATACCCATATCAACACCAAGTACATTGGCAAGGTAAACCGCACGGTTTGTACCACCTTCATCCGGGGAAATAATCATTAAGTGGTCATTGTCAAGCTTTATATCATCACAGTTCTTTAAGATGCCTTTAATGAACTGATAAGCAGGCTGAACAGTCTCAAATCCCTTCAAAGGAATCGCATTCTGGACACGAGGGTC